>NZ_CALMCQ010000236.1 GCF_937863175.1 uncultured Meiothermus sp.
CAGGCCCAGGATGATCAGGTGGTGTCCGGGGCCACCTCCTCCAGCCGCTCCAGCGAGAAAAGCGCCGCCAATACCCGCCAGCAGGGCTGAGATGCCCCAGGCAGCCGCCACCACTCTGGGCGCATTAATTCCCATGGCCAGCGCTTTGGTCTCGCTCTCCGATACGGCCCGCAGCAAAATCCCGTACCGGCTGTACTTGAGCATGGCTACCAGCAGGATTGCCAGTGGCAGGGCCAGGATCAGGCTCCAGACGGCCCTCGAGGAGAGAAAGATTCCCCCCATGCTAAAGGCCAGGTTGGGCAGCTCTTTGGGCATCTGGGTGACGTCAGCCGCCCCCATGGCTTTGAGCTCTGGCCCCCAGACAATCAGCACCGTGCCGTCCAGAACCGCCGCCAGGCCTATGGTAGCCATGATCACTGCGACCACATTGCGGCCCAGCAGAGGCCGCACAAACCCACGCTCGACCAGCACACCAAAAATAAAAGCCAGCGGCAAGGCCAGAATAATCGCCGCCAGCAAAGGGAAAAACAACGATAAGGTATAAGTCAGGTAAGCGCCAATCAGCAAAAACTCTGCGATGGCAAAGTTGACCACGCTGGTAGCCCGATAAACCAGGACAAACCCGGTTGCAATCACTGCATAAAGGGCGCCATTGGCCAGTCCGTTGAGGATGGTTTGTATAACCAGAGCAAGATCCATGGTTTTCCTTACCTCAAAACAAGCCGGGGCTGAAGCTTCAGCAGAACACTACCGTGGACGCCAGAGTGGCATCCACGGTGAGCAATAACCGTAACTCTTGGTCAGTTCAGTTACTGGGTGCGCTCCTGGCATCAAGCCCTCGACCGCCTGCTTAGACCCGCCTACCATCTACCCAGTCGGTAATGGCATCGAAACGAGCATCGCGCACATTGGCCCGCCACAGTCTGGTAAAGGGCAGTCTGCGATCTACCCAGCGCATATTGCGTACCTGCCCACCGGCATTGTAATCGCCCAGACCATCCAGAGCCTCAATGACCCCTGCCCTGGTAAGTCTTCCCGCCGCGTTGGCCCGCCGCATAGCCTCTGCCAGCACATCGGCTACCATCCAGGAACCCATGTAGTAGGTGGTTCGGTAGGAGAGATCCCGACCCCTGGCCCGGCGCAGGGCGCGTATCTGTTCTACGGCTGGCACGGTGGTGTCCCAGAAATAGGCGTTGTGGTAGGTGGCAATAAAGCCGTCGGCAGCGGGGCCAGTCCGGGGTATGAGGGCAATCTCGGCGGAGTAATAGGTGCCCATGAAGGTGGAGCGCACCCCCTGCTCGCGGGCTGCGCGCATCAGCAGGGGTTCAACCGTAAGCACATAGCCCTGCATAATCACAAAGTCGGGCGTGGTCTGGCGGAGCTGGGTCACGATGGGAGTAGCATCGGCGATGGCCAGCGGGGTTACGACCTCACCCACAATCTGGAATCCGACCCGCGCCGACTGCTCTTTGATGAAGGGGATGGGGTCGCGGCCAAACTCGGTATTTGAGTAGACCAGGAAGATTTTGGCTCCGCGCCCCCGCTGGCGACGAATCTGTTGCAGCAAGGCACCCGCCATGTCGTTGTAGGTGGGGCCCATCACAAAGATGGTGGGGAAGCGCTCGGGGTTGGCCAACACATTGGAGAAGGAGGTGGCCGAGTAGGGCAGGCCCAGCCGGGTAATTTCGGGGGCCAGGGCCAGCGAAAGTCCTGTGGAGCTACCGTACATGAAGAGCATCTCGTCGGCCCGCTCCCGCGCGATCACCCGGTTGAAAGCAGCCGTACCACGGGCTACGTCGTAACCATCATCCTCAACCACCAGTTCTAGCCGTCTACCCCCGATGCCTCCAGCATCGTTCACCCAGTCGGCGGCATCGCGGAACCCCTCCAGACCCGCATTGCCTGCGAATGCAAAGGCCCCGGTGAGAGGAAAGATGATACCCAGTCGGATCGGACGGGCCTGGGCACGGGCAATCATCCAGGGGCTATACACCGCAGAAGCAGCCAGACCTGCTTTGAGCACTTGCCGACGATTCATTTTCATGTACTACCTCCTCGAGACAACAACCAAATTGTGTTGTGACCCTAGAATACTATGTCCGATGGGGAGTTTTGTGGCGCAACCCGAGATTTGGCGTTACCAGACAATCATCAGGGCCTGGTCAGAGTGTTTTGCACAAATGCCCCAAACAGCAAAAAAAGCGGTGTGGGGTAAAACACTCCGGGCCAGTACCCGCGTTGCGGGGGGCGTACCGCCCTTGACTCCAGTACCCGCGTTGCGGGGGGCGTACCGCCCTTGACTCCAGTACCCGCGTTGCG
>NZ_CALMCQ010000237.1 GCF_937863175.1 uncultured Meiothermus sp.
CGAGAAAATTTGCGCCCAGGAGGTGGCCTGTCCCACCAACAAGGCGCTTCCCTTGATTCATTCGCTCATTGCCAAAATTGGCGATCGGCACACCCGCTATTTCACCCCTGAAGATTACGCCGAGATACAGCGCCGGCTGGCCGGAACCAGTAGCAGCGGCCCACAGCTTGGCGTACAACTCCAGGTCGTACCAGGCTTGGAAGGTTTGCTGGTGGTGGAGGTTAGCGCCGAGACCCCAGCCGAGGAAGCCGGTTTGCGCCGAGGTGACCGCATTCTGGCAGTAAACGGCGTGCCCCTGCCCCAGACCGAGGCGGAGCGCAGCAGCTTTCTACGAGATCGCCTGGCGGGTGGAGAACTGCTCAGTCTAACCATCCAGCGGACCCAGCAGCGCTTCGAGTTGCAGGTGCGCCCTCGAGTCATTTCGTTGCGTCAGCTTCCCTCCCTTAGTCTGCGTCCGGACGGGGTGGCGGTGCTGCGCATTCCCTCTTTCAGTGGTTTTCAGCAGGTGGGGCCGCGTGTTCACGAGCTGGTGCGCCAGGCCCAGGCCGCCGGAGCCAGAGCCATGGTGGTGGATCTGCGCAACAACGGGGGAGGACAGCTGAGCGAATGCCTGGTGGGAGCCGGTGCCTTTGTAGAGGAGACCTATCGGCGCTTGCAGGACAATCTGCGCTCGAGCGAGCAAGGGTTCAGGGCAGGTTACTACTACCTCCGCTACGGGGGCCGGGATCATCCACAATTCACAGTGCAGGCTGCTCACTGGACGGCCCCGGTGGTGGTGCTGGTCAACGAGCGTACTGCTTCGTGTGCCGAATACTTCACCTTCGACTTACAGGAAGGCCGCCAGGCTAAGGTAATTGGACTGCCAACTGCCGGAGTGGGCAACACCGCAACCAGATTTCTGCGCCTGAGCGATGGTTCGGGCTTGCAGGTAACTACTTCTAAAGCCCAGCGCCGCGACGGCAGTTTTTACCCCGACCGGGTGACTCCCAGTGTAAGCTTTTCCGACGACTGGCAGGCCCTGGCCGAGGGCCGCGATGCGATGCTGGAAAAGGCCCTCGAGCTACTGGTTGGGGTCAGGGTGGGGGTTGAGTAAAACTGCAAAACCTCTCCCCACCAGCGAGGGTCTGAAGCCAGAAGCCGAAGCAGTATTAGTGATCAGAGTCTGGTGACCGGTACCCTGGTACAGACCTCGGGGGGCTATCAGGCTATGGCCTGGCGATCATCAGCCAAATTACAGGCCCTCAACGGGCTCGGTCTCGAAAGCCCTGATAGCCTCTCGCAACCAGTCGGGTACCCGTGCAGGTCTGCTGTCTTCCAGCCAGACCACCACCACCCTGATCCGGGCCGCCAGCTGGTCATTGGCCCGGATTTCGCTCAGGGTGCGAAAACTCTTGTTGCCGACGCTTTCGATGCGAAGGGCGATTTCCACCTGCTGGGCAAACAGGATGGGCTGGAGGTAGTCCACTTCGGCCCTGGCCATCACGAAATTTCCGCCATCAATGGTTGCCCCCACACGCCGCAGGTAGTGGCCTCTGGCAATTTCGTCGTAGGTTAGGTAAACCGCGTTGTTGACGTGTTTGAGGGTGTCCAGATCGCTGAAACGCACTTCGATGGGGACGCATAGGGGAAAGCTCATCCACCGGATTCTATCGCGGTTGCGCTTTTTCACCGCCTACCCCAGAGGGTAGGGGTTCCAGGATAGACCGCATGTACTGGCCCAAAGCCACCCCACCCATCGGCCAAACGTACCGTGGTGCAGCTTAATCGTGGCAGTCCTGGGTCGGGAGCCCAGGGCTGGCAGCCTCTGGGGCTTGACCTTCGACCTTCATGGCGCTTTTTTCCAGCTATCACCCTATACTCAGGGGGTATGAGCCAGGCTACTCCCGAACTCCCCACCTGGGATCTGGACTCCTTGTTCCCTGGTCTGGAGTCCGACCTGTTCAAGAACACCTGGAAAGTGGTTGCGCAACAATTGAGCGATCTGCAGGGGTTTATGCGGGCGCATCGCCTCGGTCAGGAGGGGGCTTCCACCGACCAGAATACTTTTTGGGCCATGGTGAATCAGCTTAACACTTTTGGCGAGACGCTGGGGCCACTGTATGCCTATGTGTTGATGCGGGTAGACGCCGATAGCAGCGATATGGCCGCCCAGGCCAGGCTTTCGGAGCTCGAGCTGATGTACCTCGAGTACCAGAAGCTGCGCCCTCGGCTTACGCGCTGGCTATCTCAGCTGGATCCCGAGGCAGTGCAGGCCGGAGACTATCGGATTCTGATTGACGAGGCGAAGATCCAGGTCCAGCACATGATGTCTGAACCCGAAGAAATTCTGGCTTCCGAACTCTCGCTATCGGGGGGACGGGCCTGGGTCAAGCTGCATGCCCACCTTACCAGCCAGATCAGTGCCGTGGTGGGCGGGGAAGTGCTGCCCATTACGGTGGTGCGCAACCTGGCCATGAACCCCGACGAGGCGGTGCGCCAGGCCGCCTACCAGGCCGAGATGCAGGCCTGGAAGGCCAATGAAGTCGCTCTGGCAGCGGCCCTCAATGGCTACAAGGGCGAGATATCTACCCTCAATCGCAAACGCGGCTGGGTGGACGACCTGGCCCCGGCCCTATTCGAAAACCGCATCAGTCACAAGACCCTGGGCGCCATGCAGAAGGTTATGGTGGATAGCCTGCCCTACTGGCGGCGCTACTTTGCTGCCAAAGCCAGGGCGCTGGGCAAGGAAAAGCTCGACTGGTGGGACTTGTTCGCCCCGGTGGTGCTGCCCGGTAACAGCCCCAGGAAGTGGGACTGGGAGCAAGGACGGCAGTTTATTATTGAGCATCTGGCAGGCTTTTCCCAGGCCGATGCCGAACTGGCCCAACGGGCCTATGCCCAGCGCTGGATGGATGCCCCGCCGCGCAAAGGCAAGGTGGGAGGGGCTTACTGCACCCCGGTAGGGCAGGGACGTTCCCGCATCCTGCTCAACCATGAGGACAGCTTTGAATCCATTTCCACCCTGGCCCACGAGCTCGGCCATGCTTACCACAACCACTGCTTGCGGGAGATGCCCTACCTGTTGCGCCAGGAACCCATGACCCTGGCCGAGACAGCCTCCATCATGAACGAGACGGTCATAGGGGAGGCGGCCCTGAGGGTACTGTCACCTGCCGACCAGCTGGGGGTTCTCGAGGGCGGCCTGCAAAGTGCGGGACAGGTTATGGTGGACATTCACTCGCGCCTCTTGTTTGAGCAAGCAGTGTTTGCCAGGCGCCGGGAGCGGGAACTTTCGGCAGAGGAGTTCTGCCAGCTCATGCTAGAAGCCCAGGCCCAAACCTACGGCGATGCTCTGGCCACCTATCATCCTTATATGTGGGCAGTGAAGGGGCATTACTATGGAACCAACTACTACAATTTTCCCTATGCCTTTGGGCTATTGTTTGGCCTTGCGCTATACAAGCAATACCGGGAAGAAGGGGAAGGGTTTGTTGCCAAATACGACCAGTTGCTGGCCTCGGTGGGCACTTATCCGGCTGAGCAGTTGGCGGCGCGGTTTGGTTTCAACCTGGAATCGGAGGGGTTCTGGCAAGGCGGCATTACTGTTCTGGTCGAGAGAATCGAGGGTTTCGAGAAAGCCGTTACCAGGATTTAAAAAACTAAACTTAGTAGAATAGAAACTGAATATTGACAAAATATAAAACTCTGGTTTATAGTAATAACCAGGGAGGTCGGTCATGTTCGGACACTTCAACCAGGAAGAATTGACAGCCGCAATCAAAGACAGGATGACTACCTATCTCCGGGAAGCCGATCAGCAGCGTCATCTACCCAGACACTCCTTCCGCCGCCGTATCGCCCAGCAGCTTCGGGCCTGGGCCGAGGCTTTGGAGCCGACCCCCGGCTTCTCCCGCTCCAGCAAGCGCCTGCACGGGGCTTAAGCCCAAACGAAACTGAGGAGCCTGACCTATGCAACTGCCTGCCTACTGGTTGCCCCGGCCCACCCTGGCGCTGGATGAAGCGACCCAAGAGCGCCTCGAGGCGCTCTATGCCCAGGCAGTAGCTCCCGGCCAGGGTGACTGGATTCGCAAAAAGCTGCCGGTTCCGGCCTGGCAGTTCTTGTGCTGGTTGGCCGACCATAAAGGCCACCTGTTGCATGGCACCGGCGACCCCCGGATTGCCTGCTTTGAACCGCGCCAGTCCAACGACCTGGGCAAGTTTGGCAACCGCAAGGCGGTTTATGCGGCCAGCGATGGTATCTGGGCCATGTTTTTTGCGGTGATAGACCGTGAACACTACCCCATGACCATCTCCAATGCCGCCATCCGACTGGAACTGCCTACAGGCCAAACCACCGGGCCTTTCTACTTTTTCTCCGTGACCGACCATATTTTGTCCCGGCGGCCCTGGCGTGAAGGGGTGGTGTATGTGTTGCCGCGCCAGGGATTCGAGGAAGAAGACCCCATCCAGCGAGGCGTGGTGCGGGTACATACCCATCACTGGGCCAATCCGTTCCCGGTAAGGCCGCTGGCCCGCTTGAAGGTGCGCCCTGGCGACTTCCCCTTCCTGCACAAAATTCTTCCCCACAACGACGATTTGCTGTTCGAACGCGCTAAGGCCAATCCCGATGGTTTTCCCTGGATGGACTGAAGGAGCTACCATGAACGAACGTACCCGCATCCTCAAACTTGTGGAAGGCGGCAAAATTACCCCCGATGAGGCTGCCATGCTGCTAGAAGCTCTGGCCGAAGTGGAAGCCCCCCGCCGAGGCTCTGGCTTCACCCCAACCGCGCTGCCGATTCCCTCGAGTCCGCCCGAACCACCCCAGGACTGGGGTCGGGGCCGTCGGAGGCTGGAGCGGCTAACCGAGGCTGCCCGCCAGCTCGGTGTCCGCGCAGAAGAGATTGGCCGCCGGGTGGGCCTGGAAGCCGAGGGGATCGGGCGTCGGGTGGCCAGGGAATTCCGCCAAACCGAGGGAGCGGGCGAGGCTGTCACGGTTTCCTATCCCAGCCACCTGCGCTGGCTCAAGGTCGAGTGGATGCACGGCGACCTCGAGGTTGGCCTCGACTCCAGGCTGGAAAAGCCCAGCATCTCAGGCGACGTGCGGGTGGAGCAGAGCGGTCAGGACTTGTTAATTTCCTCCGAGACCAAGGGCGGCAGGCGCACAGGTAGAGGTTCTGCCAGGGTAACGGAGATGGACATCCACTGGGACTACGCCTTTGAGTACGGCCAGGATCCGGTGATCCGGGTTCCCGAGGGCTGGGGGCTGGCCTGTGAAGTTATCCAGGGGGATTTGCTGGCCCAGGGTCTGCCCTATGTACGGGGTTCGGTACGGGCCGGCGACGCCACCCTCCAAGACGTGGGAGGGGTTGATCTGGAGGTATCCGGCGACCTGAAGGCCGAGCTGCGCTTGACCGACGGAGAGCACCACATCTCGGTTCTAAACGGCGACGCCCACATTGTCTTTTGGGATGGCTCGGTGAAGGTCGAGGGCAGCTTATTGAACGGCCAACTTGACCCCAGAGGCAACTTTGAGCAGCGGGGGAGCAGGGCGTCGGGTGCGGTCGGCGAAGGCAAGGCCCACCTGCACCTCGAGGTGCTCAATGGCGATCTGGTTCTGGAAGACCAGAGCCACCCCCAAAAAGAGGAAG
>NZ_CALMCQ010000238.1 GCF_937863175.1 uncultured Meiothermus sp.
GGCCACATAGCGCAGAGAACCTTTTAGATTGACGCTGGGCAAAGCATCCGTTGGCTGCATAGGTATCCTTTGGGTCATCATGCTATGGTCTGGTCGGAGAAGCAAGTGAAGTTTGTACTCATTTAAGGCTTATAGCCCTTTTGAGATCTGGCTCATATATTTCTCAACAGGCTGCCGGCTTGGCCTGTGGATAACTCTGTGGATAACCTATGGTTTCCTGTGGATAACTTTGGGAGCCTCCCGGTGTTTCTCATGGTGAGGGGGTTGGTTTTCTCGAGCATGACACGATTGCGCCCCCGGACCGAATTGTGAAACGGTGGTCAATTCATGCGCCTTGGATTAGAGCCGCCAGGCCCAGAAAACCATCGGTTTGGGGGAGGCGGGGGGTTCCACGGTGCAGAAGGCGGGCCTGCAGTAGCCCAACGGCGATGGAAGAATTCCAATCCCAGTACAATCAGGGATATGATCCTCACCGCCGACCCACCTCCCGGTGCCCTGCTGATAGACAGCCGCTCGCCCGCCGAATATGCCCAGGGGCACCTGGAGGGCGCGCTCAATGTGGATTTCTCGGGGTTTCGGGGGCGTCTGCGCAGCGAGGAGGAGCTCCGGCAGCTCGAGCTGGCCCTGGCCGACCTCCACGGGCGCATCGGGGCTGGCCCCAACCGACCGGTAGTGGTCTATGATCTGGGCCTCAATACCCGCCTGGCCAAAACTGCTTTCATGCTTGCACTGGGCGGTCTGGAGGTGTATTTATGGCCGCAGGGCTGGGAGGCTCTGGCCACCAGCCAGACTCCCGCCCAGCCTGCTGCTGGCAAACCCTGGGCCAGGCTCAACCGCGACCTGCTGCTGACCGCCGACGAAATCAAGCAGATTTCGGAGGGGTTGTTGCTGGATGTGCGCGAACCCCACGAGTTTGCGGCAGCCCGAATTCCCGGTGCGAAAAACATCCCCCTGGGTGCTTTTGGGCTGGGCAACGCCGAAGCCCTGGGCCTGCCAGCAGGACAGGCGGTTGGGGTGTACTGCCGCAGTGGAGCCCGCAGCTCCAGCGCGTTCTGGTTACTGCGGCAGCAGGGTGTTCAAGCCAGGAACTATCTGGGCAGCATGCTCGAGTGGGAGGCCGAGGGCGACCTGCCGGTGGTGCGGTAACTATCGGATGTGCAGCCTTGAACGCACGGTGTCGCCGTTTATGCGCTCGACCTTGCGCCAGGAGCTTTCGTCGTTTAGATTCTGCCAGCGGCGTTCCTCGCGGATGTAGTTCCAGTCTTTGTCGTTCTGGAAATAGATCTGGATGCCCGAGGCTTCGTGGATGTTGAGCACCTCGTTGTCGTGGTAGTTGTACTCGTCGAAATCGGTGATGGCCTGCTGGGCCATCTCGGAGTAGAGGGCGTTTAACTCCAGCAGCAGGTCGTTGATGTTGCGATCCAGCGGGGCAACCTTCAATCCCACCCGCTCGGCCTCGCGGATGGTGATGGGATAGCCGTGTGAGGGGTAGTTGGAGTTGAGGTGGGTGCTGATGCGCTCGGCTTCGGCAGCATCGCTGATGTGGTAGGAGAGGATCTCCTGGCAAATCTTGATGGAAAGGCTACTCGAGCGGTCAATGGCCCCCACCACCAGGGGGTGGATGTACTTGAACACATCGGTGAAGGGGTTGTCGTGGTGGGACTGGGCATTGGTGTTCCACAGCTTGACGATGCGGGAGAGTTCGTCCTGGCTCACGCTCACCCGGCGGTTTTCCCGCTCGTCTATGGGCGAGAGCTGGTGGGTCAGCGACGAGTCAATGGCGGTCAGGTAGGCCAGCGGCCCCATACGAATCTCATCGGCGCCCAGGGCTATCATGGTGGCTGCCGAGGCGCATTCCAGCGGTACGAAGGCCACCAGGTGCCGGTAGTAGCCGCGAATCAGGTTGACCATGCGCAGGGTGGCCTCCACGTCCCCACCCTGCGACTTGACGAACAGGCCCACCGTATCACCGCTCTCGAGCCGCCTGAAAATCTCGTACAGCGCCAGCACATCGTTCTGGCAGACTCCGCCCCGATTTGACGTCCAGTAAGCCAGGAAGCGGAAGCCGGTGAGGTCTTCCAGTTGACCCAGGATGGCCTGGGTTTCGTCAAAAATCAAAGGCGGTTGCTTGATCTTACGTTCGACGGTCTCCATCCTCTCCATGGTAGCGGCTAGGGTCAGCCAGGCAGGGTCAAGAGGGCGCTGGGGGGTGAAGGGGCTTTGCTTGTAGGCTATGGGGCATGAAGGTATACGGTCTGAGTGTGGGCCCTTTGCAGGAAAACACCTACCTGTTGGTGGGCGAGGACGGACGGGGTGCCATTGTAGACCCTGGCGACGAGCCCGAGCGCATCCTGGCCGAGACCCGCCGGGCGGGCCTGAAACCCGAGGCTATTTTGTTGACCCATGCCCATTTCGATCATGTGGGGGCGGTGGCCCCCCTGGTGGAGGTTCTGAACCTGCCGGTTTATCTGCATCCGGGCGACCTGACCCTCTACCAGAACGCAGCCCAGAACGCGGCCCGCTGGGGCCTGTCTATCCCCCAGCCCCCAGAACCCGTCTGGCTACTGGCCGAGGGGCAGACCCTGGATTTTGGCCTGGGCCTGGAGGTGCTGTTTCTGCCCGGCCATGCGCCGGGGCACGTAGGTTTCTACAAACCAGGGCATCTGGTGAGTGGGGATGTGTTGTTTCGGGGTGGAATTGGCCGCTACGACCTGCCGGGCAGCGACCCCCAGGCCCTGTTCGCCTCGCTACAGAAACTCACCCGGTTGCCCCCCCAGACGGTGGTATATCCTGGCCACGGCCCCCTCACTACCATGGCCGAGGAAATCGCCAGCAATCCCTACCTCGCGGGCTAACTTGCGTCCGTACGATCCAGGCTTTAACCCCGCGATTTTAGGGCTTTCTCCCACCCCCCGCCGTGCGGCGAAATTGGCGCATCACCCGGCATCCCACGCCAAAAACCAGCGCATGGCCGCGGTCGGTATCCAGAACATGCAAAACGGTGTGTGGGATTCCACTCTCTCCTGCCAGGGGAGAGGGAAATTGGTCGGTTGTTAGGCGCCTGATGCCCAAGACCCCTGACTCCAGGCTCGATTTTGAGTGTTAGACTGTAGATGTGAGTGACCCGCTGGCCGAGTTGAACCGCTTGCAGGAACGTGACCTCGAGCTTGACCACATCCGCGAAGATCAATCCCGCATTCCCGAGGAACTGGGGCAGGCTCGTGTGCACACCAAGGCACTGGAAAATCAGCTCGGCGGCTTGCAAGACCAGTTGCGCGAGGTGCGCATGGCCTACCACAAAGCCGACCTCGAGCTGCAAGACCTCAAAGGCAAATACGCAAAGGCCAAACAGGCCCAGTCCCAGGCCCAGAGCACCAAGGAGCAGACCCAGTACGGCGAGCAGATGCGACAATTGGAGGATCGCATCGAGGAGATCGAGGGCAACGATAAGAAAAAGATCGTGGGCGAGATCATGCCCCTGATGGAGCAGATGGATGCCCTGGAAAAGCAGATCGAGGGTCTCAAGGCCAGCCTGGAGGAGGCCAGAACCCGGCTAGACCATCTGGAAGCTGCCAACCAGCAGCGGGTGGATGACCTCGAGGCTACCCACCAGTCCAAAAAAGCTGCCCGCGACCAGCTGGCTGCCATAATTCCTGCTCCAGTAGTCAAGGAGTACGAGTCCATCCGCAAGGCCCGCAAAGGCACCGGCCTGGCTAAAATGGCCAAAACCAGCAATGGCTATCGTTGTACGGCCTGCAATGTCCAGCTTCCCATGCACGTGGCCCAACAAATTCACCAGGCCAACAAGGTGGTGCGCTGCCCCTCCTGCGGGCGCATTCTCTGGAAGGGTGAGTAGGAGTGCTTTCCACGAATACTCCACACTGCTTTTCTTGCAGTACAGGGTAGACACGCCGCCGTAGGAGGGTATGTGAGCAGAAAGGGCGGCCTCACCGAGAGATGGATGGGGTACACGAACCCCCCCCTTCTGCGACACGGGGCCTGGTTCGTGGCCACCCTTCTCAGTTCAACCCCGGGCCTGGCGGTCTGTATCTGCACCCCAGCCCAAAAGTCCCTGACCTACTGGCTGCTGGCCGGGCTACTCGCGCTGGTCATGCTGGTCATCGTTTGGACTGCCCGCCGACAGGTGCAGGAGGCAGACCAGTACTCCGTGATGCTGCCCGAGATTCCCGATACCCCCTACCGGGTCACTGCCAGTTTCCAGGTCTACGATCTGCGCAGCCGAGAGATTGTCTACCGGGCCAGGAGCCGGGCCGAAGCACTGGGCTGGGTGGAGCGAACCCTCCAGTTGCAGCCACCTTCCCCCAACCAGTAACGTAGAGCGGTGCCCTATACCCCCATTCTCGCCACCCTGGGCTATGTGCTTTCGCCCGATGGCAAAGAGGCCTTGCTGATTCACCGCAACGCCCGTCCCGACGACCCGGCTTTTGGTAAGTACAACGGGCTGGGGGGCAAACTCGAGCCAACCGAGGATGTGGCTGCCGGTATGCGCCGGGAAATCCTGGAAGAAGCCGGCCTCGAGACCCAACAGCTCAGGCTGCGCGGAACCCTCTCCTGGCCAGGGTTTGGCCAGAACGGGGAAGACTGGTTTGGCTTTATTTTTGTAATCTCCCGGTGGTCGGGCACACCCCTCCAGACCAACCACGAAGGGAGCCTGGAGTGGGTTCCCATCCAGAAAATTGTGCGTCAGGAACTTCCCCTGTGGCCGGGCGACCGGCACTTTTTGCCGCTGGTTTTCGACGCTGACCCACGCCCTTTCCACGGGGTGATGCCCTATAAAAACGGTCAGCCGGTCTCGTGGTCGTTCACCCGCTGATACCGGGGCCGTAGAACCGAAGGGCTCACCGTCCGGGGCACGGTTGCTCGGGCAAAAAGCTGATTAAAGCCATCTCATCCCAATTCCTGGAGGTTGTGTTATCTTGACGTTACGTCGCGGCGTTGTTTTACGGTTATTCATCACATTTTTGGAAAGCCAGGGTTCTTATGATTACACTCCATCGTTCGGGACAGTACCGCTTCTATGTAAACTCGGGGTATAACCTCGAGCAGCCCTATATCTGCGTGAAGCACGAGGGACATTTTGCCAAGTTCTCGCTGCAACCGCTGGCGCTCCAGTCCAACAACGGCTTTTCCCGCACCGAACTGGGCCGCATCCAGCAAGCCATCCTGGATGCCCGCGACCAGCTCCTCAAACACTGGGCCAGTGTCCGGGGCAACGAAGGCGAAAAGCCCACCGGAGATCTGCTGCTGCACCAGGAGTAACTCCAGCAAACCCCCAGGCCGCTCTATGGCGGTCTTTTTGTTTTACCGCGCAGCACGCCATGCGCCGTACTCTACCCGCTGTGGCAAAGGCCGCGGTAGCGGATATCCGGAGCAAGCTCTGGCGGGACCACTCCAAGGGTCTCCTCTTTAGGAATTTGCCGTGCGCTGAGCTGCGCCAAAGCAACCCCCAAAAACGGGAATTTCTATGGTGGGCACACTTAGACAGGCCTTCCTGCCATCATGAAGCTGGCGGTCATACCGCCATCCACCGGCAGAATGGCTCCGGTGATGAAGCTGGCTCTTTCCGAAGCCAGAAACACCACAGCCTGGGCTACTTCCTCGGGCTTCCCCAGGCGGCGCAGGGCATGCAGGTCTTCCCAGTCCTGGCGGGTGAGTTCGGGGTGCTCCGACATCTGGATGGCCTGAAGCACCCCCTCGGTAGCGATTGCACCTGGAGCTACCGCGTTGACCCGGATGTTCATGGGAGCCAGATCCAGCGCCAGGGAACGGGTCAGGTTCACCAGTCCCCCCTTGGACGCAGTGTAGGCGGCGTTGTTCTGTTCGGCGAAAAGCCCCTGTACGCTGGCTACGTTTACAACCGCACCCCCGCCAGACCGCACCATCTCCCTGGCGGCCAGGGCGGAAAGGTGCATGGGCGCGGTCAGGTTTACCTCGAGGGTCTGCTGCCAGTCGGCCAGCCCCACCTTGAGCGCCGAGCCGGGGGCGGCGATGGCCGCATTGTTGACCAGCACATGAATGTTGCCCCATTGCTTGATGGCCTGCTCGACAAAACGTTCGCGGTGGGTGGCCTGGGCTATATCGGCATAGACAAACACGGCTCCGAGCCGTTTGGCGACCTCGAGCCCTTCGGGGCGCACATCACACAGCACCAGCATAGCCTGCTCTTTGGCAAATGCCTCGGCTATGGCCCGCCCCATCCCCCTGGCCGCTCCGGTTACCAACACCACCTTGCCCTGGAACATGCTCAAAGTGTATCCAATCAAGTCGGATATGATACAACTGTGACTCCACTATTCAAGAAGCTCAACCTCAAAGACCAGGCCGAGCTGGTCATCCTGAACGCACCAAAGAGCTTTGATGTTGAGTTGGAACAGCTACACGTCAAAATTCTCCATGACCTGAAAGCAGTCCAAAAAGTTCAATTCGCCCTGATCTTTGCAACCAGACAGGCCGAGTAGGTTACGGCTTTGCCGGAATCGCGTAAGCGACTCGCCTAGTGGACGAGGCTGCAAAGGCCATAGCCGGGAGGCTCGAAGGCGACGCCCTGGTCTGGTTTGCCTACCCCAAGGGCACCTCCAAAAAGTTCAGGTGTGAATTCAACCGCGACACCGGCTGGGCAGCGCTGGGGGAGCTAGGCCTGGAACCCGTGCGCCAGGTAGCCATAGATGAGGACTGGTCGGCGCTTCGTTTTCGGCGAGTGGAGTTTATCAAAACCATGAGCCGTAGCTTCGCCCTAACCCCCGAAGGCCGGGCCAAGGCAGGCAGCAAAGGTAGGGATTAGGCAGGTTCATTTAGAGATGGGTTGCACCCGTTGGAAGTGTCTCAGTTCTCAGCCCGCAGGTCGAACCACTAGCGAATCAGGCGGAAAATGAAGGGGTAGCGATAAGATTTGCCTTCCGATACCGCAATGGCAGCAGCAATCATGGTCCAGATCACCAGAATTGCCAGAATTATCACCAGGGGAATTCCGATCAGGATAAACGCCAGCGGAATCGCCAGCAGCCAGTAAAGGGTATAGCTGATCTGGGCGTTGAGGGCTTCCTTGGCCTGTTCCTTCACAAACAGCCGGTCGGGGCCAAAGATGTAGATCAACAGCGGAATCAGAATCTGCCCGATGGCAATTAGATAGCCAAAAATCGGGGCCAGGTGGGCCACAATGGCGATGTTGCGGTCGTCGCGGCTGGGTTCCATGCTCTAATAGTAGAACAAAAACCCCCGGGCCATCTGCCGAGTATGGTATTTCTGCGGCCACGTGACCCTACCGGCAGTCACAGCACCCGGCTTGCGAAAATTGCTCGAGCTCAGGGTCTGCGGGTCTTGCCGTCCAGGGTCAGGAGGGGGCCGTAGAGGTCGGGCCTGCGGTCGCGGAAGAAGCCAAAGCTGGCACGGAGGGTTCGGGCTTCTTCCAGGTCGAGCTCGGCTACCAGGACGGTTTCCTGGCTGCGATCGGCCTCGAGCAGCTTGTTGCCCATGGGATCCGCAATAAACGAAGAGCCGTAGAAGGTCTGCTCGAGGCCCTCCACCGCTTCCGTTCCCACCCGGTTGGCAGCGGCCAGGTAGCAGACATTCGAGACGGCGTGCCCAATCATGGCCCGCTGCCACATCTCCTTGGTGTCAATCCCGCCCGTCTCGGAGGGCTCGGAGCCGATGGCAGTGGGATATAGCAGAATCTCCGCTCCCAACAGGGCCATGCTGCGAGCGCACTCGGGATACCACTGATCCCAGCAGATGCCCGCGCCGATACTGCCAAACCGGGTATGGAAGGCTTTGAAGCCGGTGTCGCCGGGGTTGAAGTAGTACTTCTCCTGGTAGCCGGGGCCATCGGGAATGTGCGATTTGCGGTAGATGCCCAGGATTTCGCCAGTGTGGTCAATCAGGGCCAGGCTGTTGTAGTGAGCCTGACCAGCCTTTTCGAAGAACGAGATGGGCAGCACCACGCCCAGGTCTCTGGCCAGTTGCTGAAAGTGCGGAAGGAAGGGGTGGTTTTCGACCGGACTGGCCAGGGCAAAGTATTTATCCCGCTGGGCCTGGCACCAGTAGAGGTTCTCGAAAAGCTCCGGCAGCAGGACAATCTGCGCGCCCTGGGCGGCGGCCTTCTGCACCCACTGGGTAGCCCTGGCCACGTTGTGATCGCGGTCGGTGGTCATGGACATCTGGATAACGCCAAGTTTGGGCACGGTTCCTCCTATGAGCGCTGATCGCCAGTGGCCGCTAGCTGATCGCAAAAAAATTGAGAAACGGGCTGGTGGCCTAAAATCCGGCCTCTCAAGTTGCGCCACCCTGAGTGTACAGAATCGTGAACCGAAGCCTCAAACGGGTTCTTCTCAGGCGCAATTTTCCCACGCCCCACAACCCAGCCCAGTTTCATGCTCATGATGGATACCCCTGACCTGGTGTGAAAGTACCGATACGTCCCTAAGAGTTGTCGTACCTGACGTAGCTATTCACTTTTCTTTGTCGGTGCTGGATGCTGGCCCCGCCAGATCTCGCCCGCCGGCTGCTGCTGGGTCACGCAGTGGAAGCTGCCCCCGCCGGTAATCAGGGCCCGGCTGCTGAGGCCAATTACTTTGCGTCCGGGGAACAGGGGACGCAAAATTTCCAGGGCCTTTTCGTCGCCGGGGTCGCCATAGACCGGAACCAGAACCGCCCCGTTGGCGATGTAAAAATTGGCGTAGGTAAGCGGGAGACGGGTCTCGGGGTCGAGCCAGAGCGGCTTTTGCGGCAGAGGCAGGGCAACCACGCGGAAGGCCCCCAGACTCCGCAGAATTTCCAGGTTCTCCTGCAGGGGACGGTGGTTGGGGTCGTCGGGGTCTTCACAGACCGAGGTGACGATGGTGCGTTCGGAAGCGAAGCGGGTGAGGGTGTCCACATGACCGTCGGTATGGTCGCCCTCGAGCCCCTCCCCCAGCCAGATCAGGTTATCAATACCGAGATACCGGTCGAGATAGTCTTCAATCTCTTCTTCGTCGAGGTAGGGGTTCCGCCCTGGCGAGAGCAGACACTGGCGGGTGGTGATGCCCACACCCTGCCCGTTGACCTCGAGGGAACCCCCTTCCATCACAATATCCGCCTCGAACAGCTCGGCCCCAAGAATCCGGGCCATGTGCAGGGGCACCTGGTTGTCTTGCTCGGCGTCGTACTTCCCCCCCCAACCGTTGAACTCCCAATTGGTGGGAGCCACGACCCCTTCGGCGCTTCGCGCCCCCTCCCCCGCGTGCAGGGCAGGCTGTTTGGTGACGAAGATCGCTCCCGAGTCGCGCAGCCACAGGTCGTCGTGGGGAATGCGGTGAAAGCTAACATTACCGGAGAGCCGGGCTCTGGCGTCGCGCTCGGATTCCGGGTCGTTCACAACCAGTTGAACCGGTTCAAACTTCGCCAGCGCATTCACAAAAGCAGCGAATTCCTGCCGCACAGGCTCCAGATAGCCCAGCCATTTTTCGTTGTCGTAGGGCCAGGCCGTCCAGGTAGCGGCGTGTGGTGCCCATTCGGCGGGCATGGCAAAGCCCAGGGCGCGGGGGGTGAGGGTCTTCTCCACAAAAAGAAGAGTATAGCAGGTTGGGGGAAAGGGGGGATTTTTTGTCGTCTAACCGTTCCTGCAATCCAGCGAGTCCAGGATAATCAGAGTGCGGCAGCGCGAATTGCAGACTCGAGATCGGCCCAGAGGTCGTCGGCGTCCTCGATGCCCACGCTGAGCCGCAGGAGTGAGGGTGGGAGATGCTGTTGTCCGGGGATTGCGGCCCTGCGTTCTATGGTAGATTCCACTGCTCCGAGGCTGGTGGCGTGGTGGATGAGCTGGACGTTTTGGCAGACTCCATCGGCAAACCCGGCCCCTCCTAGCAGATCGAACGAGAGGATGGTTCCAAAGCCGATGGATGGTGGGGAAGCCATGATGCGAAGTCGGAGTAGCGGGGCATCCCCCTGGACTGCTCGGTAGCACGCGGGGAACCGGGTAACGTAGACTGGACACATGGCCCTACTCTTTGACGCGGATAGCGGTGACCACATCGGTGAGATTAGCAGTTCGCAACTGGATTTCCTGATCTCGCAAATGGAAGAAGAGCACCCCGACGACCAGGATTACTATCTAAATGCAGACCTGCTCGAGACCTGGCGTGAACAAGGAGCCGACCCCGCCCTGATTGATGTGCTCAGTAAAGCTATGGTGGGAAGAGTAGAAATGAGCATTCGCTGGTCGAAGTAGGAAGCCCAGGGCCCAGGCGCTCGAGGGGGTTGTCCCCGTGACCCTGGGCCCCAGACAAGAACTTTAGCCTAACAGGTATCGCTTGCTGCTCAGGACAGCGTAGCCTCGTCGGCCAGCCCTTCGGCCCAGGCCTCGAGGTGTCCCACATCCCCCACCGACAGGGCCATACCTTCGGGGTGTAGAAGGCGGGTTATGGAGGTGTTTTGAATCTGGAACTTACGCCAGGTGCCGTTTTCCAGCTTGAGGATAATTTTTAGAGCGGATCTAATCACGCCGCCGTGCGTAACTACCACGTGGCGTCCATCGGGTAATTCGTCCAGAAAACTTTGCACCCTTGCGGCCAGATCGGCCATGCTCTCACCACCGGGGCGCCGGGCATTCCAGGGGTCTAGCTGCACGGCCTGGTGAAACTCCGGGTAGCGCAATTCCATCTCGCTGCGCAGGAGCCCCTGCAACTCGCCCGCATAGATCTCACGGATGCGGGGGTCGTAAATGGGGGTCAGATGCAGCGCTTGGGCGATGGGCCGGGCGGTAAGTGTAGCGCGTTGTAGATCGGAGCTGTATAGCCCATCAAACGGGTGGCGACTGGCAGCAAGCCGCTCCGCGATGCGGTAGGCCTGGTGCAGTCCTGCGGGGGAGAGGTTGATGTCGTAATGACCCTGGAATCTTCCCTCGGCATTCCAGGGAGTCTCGCCGTGGCGCACCAGCCATAATTCTTTCATAGGAAACTTGGGGCTAGGGCTAGACTACCTCCACCCCTGACCCTTCCATGATATACCCTACCGGGTAACTCTTGGGAAGAAGCGAGCAGGCCCTCGAGGCCATCTCTGAACTCAAGACCAAAATGTAACCAAGCCCCATGTTGAAGACCCGGTACATCTCCTGCCGGTCTACCTTTCCCACCCGCCGAATTAGCTCGAAAATCGGGGGAACTGGAAAACTCCCATGCCGAATTTCTGCCCCCAACCCCTGGGGTAACACCCTGGGCAGGTTTTCGTACACGCCACCCCCGGTAATGTGGGCCATGGCGCGAATTTCGACACCTTCAGCCTGGAGTATAGAAACCGGATCCAGGTAAGGGCGGTGGGGTTCCAGCAAGGCATCGGCCAGCGACTGTCCGCCCAGGTCGGCCCTGGGTTCCTCGAGATTCCACCCCGCAAACACCTTGCGGGCCAGGCTGTAGCCGTTGGTATGCAGTCCCGAAGAGGGCAAGGCCAGCAGCACATCGCCAGGCTGTACCCTGGAGCCGTCCACAATCCTGGCCCTGTCCACCACCCCTACCATGGTGCCCACCAGATCCAGCCCGCCTTCTTGATAAACCCCCGGCATCTCGGCGGTCTCACCGCCCAGCAGGGGAATTCCCACCGCTTTGCAGGCTTCGGCCAGCGACTCCAGCACGGCGGCCAACACCGCTGCTTCCAATCGCGCACTGGCGATGTAGTCCAGAAAAAACAAGGGCCGGGCCCCCTGCACCAGGAGGTCGTTGACCGAGTGGTTCACGATGTCGAAGCCCAGTCCAGTGTAGCGCCCGGTCTGGGCCGCCAGCAGGGTCTTGGTGCCCACCCCGTCGGTGGAGGCGACCAGTACTGGCTGCGCCATGCTCTTAAGTTTGGAAATGTCAATCATGCCGCCAAAAGCCCCGATGCCGCGCAACACCTCGGGGGTGTAGGTTTCCTTGATTTTGCTGGCAGCGGCCTTCAGGGCTCCGGCTTTGCGATCTAGGTCTACGCCTGCGTCCTGGTATTTCAAAGTTCAACCCCCAGCATCTCGCTCAGCATCTTTTTCACCACATCGGCCTTAGCGGTGCCCCGGGTCTCTTTCATGATGGGCCCCAGCAGGGCATTGGCTGCTTTGAGGTTGCCACCCTTGACCTGCTCGACCACGCTGGGATTGGCGGCCACCACCCGCTCCACAATGGGCCGCAGCGAGCCTTCGTCCGAGACGGAGCGCAGGCCCTGCTCCTCCACCAGCCTCAGGGGGTCGGCCCCTTCCATCACCTCGGGCAGGAGCAGGCTGAGGACTCGATTGGTAATCTCGCGTCGCTCGAACAGCCCGGCCAGGCGGGCCAGGTTTTCTGGCTCGAGGGCAGTCTGATGCACCTCCAACCGCCGCTCGTTAAGGTAACCCGCCACCTCGCCATTGAGCAGGTTGGCAATGGTCTGGGGGCTGCCCTGGTAGGCTATCAGGGCCCGGTCGAAGAAGCGGGCCTGCGGGGTGTTGTAGGCCAGAATTTCGGCATCGTAGGGGCGCAGGCCAGTTTCCACATAGCGGGTGTATTTTTGCGCGGGTAGCTCGGGCAGGGCAGCCCGAAGCCGGTTCAGCCAGGTCTGGTCCACCACGATGGGGGGCAGGTCGGGATCGGGGAAGTAGCGGTAGTCGGCCTCGCCTTCCTTCAAGCGCATCACATAGGTTCTACCGGCGGCCTCGTCCCAGCCAAGCGTGGCCTGTTCAACCCTGCGGCCACTGCGCAGGATCTCCTGCTGCCGCCTGATCTCGAACTCGAGGGCCCGCACCACGCTGCGAAAGGAGTTGAGGTTTTTGATCTCGACCTTGGTGCCCAGCTCCCCCCCCGGACGGCGGAGGGAGACATTCACATCGGCCCGCATCTTGCCCTCCTCGGGGTTGGCATCGGAAACCCCCAGGGTCTGGGCAATTGCGCGGATGTGCGAGAGAAAAACCCTGGCCTGTTCCGGGTTATGGATATCCGGCTCGGTGACCATCTCGATCAGGGGCGAGCCGGCCCGGTTGAGGTCAATCAGTGAATAGTTGGCCGAGTCCGGGTGGGTGGACTTGGCTGCGTCCTCCTCGAGGTGCACCCGTTTGATGCGTACTTTCTGCCCCTCGACCTCGAGGTAGCCGTGCCCGGCAATCGGCAGGTCGTACTGGGAGATCTGGTAGTTTTTGGGCATATCGGGGTAGTAGTAGCTCTTGCGGTGAAACTGCGTCCAGGGGGCAATCTGGCAGTTCAGGGCCAGCCCGAACAGGATGCCGTAATCCACTGCTTGGGCGTTGACCGAGGGCAGTACCCCTGGCAGCCCCAAACAGACCGGGCAGGTATGGGTATTGGGGGCCTCGCCAAAATAGCTGGCATCGCACCCACAGAACATTTTGCTGCTGGTTTTGAGGTGCAGGTGGACTTCCAGCCCCACCACGGCTTCGAAATCGGGCATACCCAGTACATTATAGGGCGCGATAAGGCCCGGGACTGCCTGGCAGGAGTCACCTGGGTCGCAGTGTAGCCGCGAAAGGCTATAGAAGACTGGGTGGGTAAGTGCTAAAATCTCTTCTGCTTGCGCCAAGCAAGCCCTTGGCGCCCGTAGCTCAGTTTGGATAGAGCGAAGGTTTCCTAAACCTTAGGTCGCAGGTTCGAGTCCTGCCGGGCGCACCAGTCCAGGACGCAAAAACCAGGGTTGCCCAAGCCCTCCACCCCTGGCCTGCACCGAGGCTGCTTGACAGCCTTAAAGCATCCAGCCCACCCTGCCTGGGTGGGCTTTAATGTGAGTTAAAACCTTAGCTCGTTGAGCCCCCCGTAGGCCGGGGTGTCTTTTGGGTGTGGGTTTGGAGTACCAAGTCCCAAGCCGTTTCACCCAAAAGAATTCTCGAGCGGTGGTCAACCCCAAGCTCTAGCAAGACCAACACTTCTGCCGAGTTTCGGTTAAACCCTGCCGCCCACTGCAAAGGTGTCCAACCCCTGGTAGTGCCCTGGAAAGTCGTGTGACTATTACCGAGGATTTGGAATGAACCCCCAAATCTAGACCTGGATTTGACTAGCCAAGATTGCCATGCTACTATTCAGTGTTCCCCAAAAGCCAAAAAGGTTTCGGATGAACATTAGGAGTTCAAATGAGCAAAGGTATCGTTAAGTGGTTCAACGCGGAAAAAGGTTTTGGCTTTGTGTCGCAAGAGAGTGGCCCCGATGTGTTCGTGCATTTCACCGCCATTCAAAGCCAGGGTTTCAAGAGCTTGAATGAGGGAGATCAGGTAGAGTTCGAAACCGAACCCGGCAAGAACGGCAAAGGCCCCCAGGCCAAAAATCTCAGAGTGGTCTAGTTCTGTGGATGCAAGACGCCCCCTGAAGTTAGGGGGCGTCTTTTCATGTAATCGCTGGGAGATTTAGAAAAAGCTAAGCTACCTCAAAAACGACCGGTTCTCCGAAAGCCCTGGCGAAACTGCTCCATCGGGCTGGCTTTCAGGAGGGCTAAACGATCAATCACAGCCCGCACTTCTGGAGTGACCACAGCAGGTATAGCGATCCCACCTGCGCCAAACTCGATGGCTGGCCCCATCTCCATACTGGCCTGCTTCAGACACTCGGTGTAGAAGCGTGATGCCTCCCGGTTAAGGGAGCACATTTCCCTGGGCTGTACTTTATAACGCTCGGTGTAGAGGCTCATGGCGCGATTGTCGATCTCGGCTTGACTGAACCTGGCCTCTTGTGGAGGTGCAACGGAACCCTTTTCAGGGCTAGCGGATGTAGCGACGGACTTACGCTTCTTCATGTCTGACCTCTTTGGGGCTGGGGACTTTGCGCTGTAGGTCAGCGCGTTGGGTTCAGGATTACCGCTGTCCACGGCAAAGGCCAGGTGTTGGTTTGGCACGTCCGGGCTTTTCCACTTGCACAATCTTTGCAGGGCATCCAATGAGAATGGTGCACCTGGTTAGAGCGCTTCCTCATACGGCCTGCCGACGAATTGTTTGGCCCCGGCGAGGGAACCCGCATCCTGGTCACGCTGCCCCGCGCCCCTCACGATTGCCACCTTATCCTTTAGGCCAGGCATACATCCTCCATTCCAAGCGCCAAAGCGCGTTTGCCAAACCTTGAGCCCTGGTTCTTCCTCGTATAAACCCTGTCACGAGCCTGGGACAACCTTTGCCCGACCTCATAGGCCAAACCGACCAGGGGAGCCGCCATTTTAACCCGATCGCGCGCTTCCCAACTTCGCAATTTCACAATAGACCGCCCGACCAACCTTTAAGTTATTGCCTTTCACAATTCGACGCCCCGAAGAGCTCGATCCAGGGTTTAATAAACCTCAGGTAGCCCGAAACATACACGGGCGGTGGAACCCTCAAACACGGTACTGGGACATCTGGCTGGGTGGTGGAAAAGTTGAGTCCAGATCACCCCTGACACTGCCATGAAACAGCGGTACAAACCTTAGGGTGGGGGGTGGCCAGTAAGTGGATGGGCCGTTTCTGCCAAAGCATCCCCAGCCAGCAGAGGATTGTTTTAGAGGAATGACGTGGGACTCGGTGATTGGAGCAATATGCAGGAGCTTGGTGAACCTACCCGCCTCGACGAGCAGCTCTACCGTCGCTTGTCTGAGCTGCGGTCTGTGGTCGAGCAAAAGGGCGCGGAGCAGTACCAGCACTGGCTGCCCTACCTCAAACGGCCCATGTTTGCGCGTTCGGCCCGCAACCTGGCCGATTATCTGGCATTGCGCGAGCACGATCTGCGACCCCTTCAGCACGACCTGTCGGCGCTGGGGTTGTCGTCGCTGGGCCGGGCAGAGTCTCGAGTGCGGCAGAATTTAGACGCAGTCCTGGCTTCGCTTGGCCGCATCCTGGGTCACAGCGATCTGCCCTATCCCTCCAGGCAAACCTTCAGCACACATGAAGCCCAGCTCGACGAAGCAGCCGACGAATTGTTTGGCCCCGGCGAGGGAACCCGCATCCTGGTCACGCTGCCCGAAGCAGTGGCTACCGATCCAAGGCTGGCTTCAGGGCTGGTGGAGGCCGGGATGGATGCGGCCCGGATCAACTGTGCGCACGGCAACCCCGAGGTCTGGCGTGAGATGATTGCCCAGGTGCAACACGCTGCCCACAGGCAACCCATCCCTGTTCTGATGGACTTGAGTGGCCCCCGCCTGCGTACCGTGACGGTATGGGCGAGCCGCAGGCTTTTTGTCGGAGATCCGCTGGTGCTTACCACCCAGCCCGTCCCTGGGGAGCGTTACCCTTTTCAGGCCTCGATTGGGCTTCCCCAGGCGCTGGAGAGTCTGCGGGTTGGCCACCGGGTTTTTGTGGACGAAGGCAGGCTCGAGGCCCGCGTCGAACAGGTCAAAAAAGACGTTGCCGTATTAGAGGTGGTGAATACCCCGCCCAAGGGCTTCAAACTGCAACCGGAGAAGGGGTTGAACCTGCCCGATACTCCTCTTGAGATTGAAGCCCTGAGTTCCAAAGACCTGGAAAACCTCGATTTTGTGGCAAAGAACGCAGATCTGGTCGGCTACTCCTTCGTACAGCGAGCCAGTGATGTGGAGCGCTTGCTGGAGGAGCTGGAGGCCCGCCAGCCCTTGCGCACTCGAGGTATCGTGCTCAAAATCGAGACCGCCCAGGCCGTGAGCAATCTGCCCGAACTGATGGTGCGGGCTGCGGGCCGCTGGCCTGCTGCCATTATGATTGCACGGGGCGATCTGGCGATTGAGCTGGGCCATCAACGCCTTGCCGAGATGCAGGAGGAGATCCTCTGGCTGGCCGAGGCAGCCTCGGTGCCGGTGATCTGGGCTACGCAGGTGCTGGATCGGCTGATCAGGAAGGGAACTCCTTCCAGGGCCGAGGTATCGGATGCGGTGCTGGCGGCCAGGGCCGAGTGTGTAATGCTGAACAAGGGGCCCTACCTCGAACAAGGCATCGAGGTGCTGGCGGAAGTGCTGCGACGGATGCAAGACCACCAGTACAAAAAAACCCCCAAGATGCGCCCCCTCAAGACCTGGTCTTAGGTCCTCGAGTCGGTTCGGCCTTCCAGGGGTTCTCGGGCCAGGGGTGTTTGCTGTAACGTCCCCGCAGCTCCTTGCGAACTGCGGGATAGGTGTTGTTCCAGAAGCTACGCAAGTCTTGTGTGACCTGGATGGGCCGTCTAGCGGGCGAGAGCAGGTGCAGCAAGACCGGGGTGCGGCCTTCGTTGACGGTAGGGGTATCGGCCAGGCCAAACAGCTCCTGTAACTTCACTGCCAGCACCGGCGGGCCGCCGTCGGATGGGTAGGTCAGCTTGATGTGCGAGCCGCTGGGCACAGTGATCCGGGTGGGGGCCAGTGCGTCCAGCCGGGCCGGAAGCGGCCAGGGCAGCAGCCCTCCCAGGATGCTGGCCAGCTCGAGCCGGGCAAAATCCTCCCGGCGCCAGACCGGCTCGAGCCAGGGGGCCAGCCAGTCTTCCAGGGTCTTTAGCAGCTGCGCGTCGGAGAGATCGGGCCAGTTTTCATCGGGCCGCCAGCTTCGCAAACTTAACACCCGGGCCTGCCACTGGCGCAGTTCTTCAGTCCAGGGAAGCAGCCCCAGGCCCTCCGAGCGCACTACCTGGCAGAGAATTTTGCTGCGCTGCTGGGGGTCAATCACTCGTAAGGGTTGGCTGGACAGAACTATCTCTCCGATACGCATTTCGCGCTGGGCCAGCAATACCCCGTTCCGGGCGTCCCAGGCGACGGTCTTTAGCTGCCGGGCGAAGGGCTGCAGGTCTTCAACCCCAACCACCGAGGCCAGAAAGATTCGCCCTTCGTTGTCGCCTGCGTCCAGATGGGCTACCGCCAGCCAGGGTGAGCCCGCCAGGGGATCATCCTCCCCCAGCCGCACCCCAGGCCCACCGGATAGGCGGTAGCGCAGGCGCTCACCGTCGCGCAGGCGGGCCAGGCGGTCGGGGTAGGCCAGGGCAGTTAGCAGGCCCACCCCGCCCGGGTCGGGAGGGCGGTTGTCGGCGCTCACGCCCAGTCGTTTGCGCCACTGCGCACTCAGCCGCTCGACCCTGGACAGCACGCCGGTCTCGGCCCCGTGCAGGGTCTGCCCGTTTGTGCGCCAGGTTCGCAGGGCCCCCAGGCGCAGGCCAAGGTCGGCCCCGGCCTCTTTTGGCAAGGGGTCGCGCTCCTCCAGCAGGGCCGCCACGTCTGCGGCAAGTGCGCCCTGCCCCAGGGCCTGGCCTTCCAGCAACAGGTGGGCCAGCCGGGGGTGGGTGGGCCAGTCTGCCAACTGCTTTCCCCGCGCGGTCAGAGCGGAGTCTTCCAGCGCACCCAGGGCTTCCAGCAGCTCTAAAGCCTGCCGGATGGCCCCCCCAGGGGGCGGTGTGACCCAGTCCAGTGCGTAGGGGTCTTGTACTCCCCACTGGGCCAGCTCGAGCACCAGCGGAGCCAGGTCGGCCTCCAGAATCTCTGGTCTGCGCTGAGCCTGGAGCTGCGGGTGGGTGGCACGGCTCCACAGCCGGTAGCAGACCCCCGGCCCCAGGCGCCCGGCCCGTCCAGTGCGTTGTTCGGCGGCATCGCGGGTGACCCGGACGGTCTTTAGGCGGGTGAGGCCAGTCTTCGCATCGAAGGAGGGAGCCCTCGAGTAGCCCGAGTCCACCACCCCCCGGATGCCCTCGATGGTCAGGCTGGTCTCGGCGATGGAGGTTGAGAGCACCACCTTGCGCCGGGTGGGGTCGGGCAGGATGGCCTCCTGTTGGGCCGAGAGCGGCAGGTCGCCGTAGAGCGGGGTAAGCTTGACCTCGGGGTGGCGCTCGGCCAGCAGCCGCTGGACGCGCCTAATCTCACCCACGCCCGGCAGGAAGACCAGGATGTCACCGCTCTGCTCGCTCAAAGCCCTCGAGACCGCACCGGCCACAGCACCCGAAAGCGGGCCTGCCGGGTCGCGGGGCAGGTGATGGATCTCCACCGGGTACTGCCGCCCCTCGGCCCTGAGGACGGGAGCCCCCAACAACCGGCTCAGGTTCTCGCCGTCCAGCGTGGCCGACATCAGCAAAAGCCGTAGATCGTCGCGCAGGGCTTGCTGCACCTCGCGGCACAGCACCAGCGCCAGATCGGCTTGCAGGCTGCGCTCGTGGAACTCGTCGAAGACGACCAGCCCCACCCCTTCCAGGCTGGGGTCTTTTTGCAGGCGGCGGGTCAGGATGCCCTCGGTCAGCACCTCAATTTGCGTTTCTGGCCCCACCCGGCTTTCGAAGCGCACCCGGTAGCCCACGGTCTGCCCCACTTCCTCGCCCAGCAAAGCCGCCATACGGGCCGCCACATTGCGGGCCGCCAGGCGGCGGGGCTCGAGCATCCAGATTTTTTGCCCCCTGAGCCAGGGTTCTGCCAGCAGCTCCAGCGGCAAGACGGTGCTTTTGCCCGCGCCGGGTGGAGCCTGCAGAATCACCGTCTGGTGCTGGCCGAGCGCCTTTCGCAACTCGACTAGCACCTGGTAGATGGGCAGGGCTTCCTGGGACATGGTTCCGTCTTCCGCTCTGGTATTTTCTCACAAGCCCAGGGGTGGGGGGCTGCTACGCTGAATCCAGGGTGTTGGGCGTTTTGTGGTTCCTTTTTGCGTTGATCGCAGCGTTGATTGCTACACGGCTGGTGGGCCGTCCCAGTTTTTGGCGCACCGAAGCCCCTGCGCTGAGCGAGGTGCTGGGCGTCTGGTTCATCCTGACGCTGGTGGTGGGGGGTAGCCTGATTGGACTGAGCGAGATGCTGATACAGATCTGGGCTGGTCAAAACCCAGTGCTGTTGGCTGTGCGGTAGGGAAAATACAGAACTTAGAGTGCAAAAGTGCACTCCTGGGTGCAGTCCCTCCCCTGGCCTGGGTCTCGGACGAACCTCGAATTGATCAAACCGAATTGCTACCGTCTTTCCAAAAGTAACTGCGGCCTCCCACAAACACTCGCTCGAGACGCTTTCTTCACCATACGGCGAGGTCTTGTACAGACCCCGTTTATCGGTTCACAACCGGCGTTAGAAACGCGTTACGGTATTTTTTTGCTGGATTTCGACATCCTTGCCCTTGAACCCCCGCTATGTTTTAGGGTATGAGCAGGATTGAAGATTACATACCCTGGGCACAGAGCTTTGTCCAGGCACGGCGGGTGGTGGCAGTGCGAATGGACTACGAAAGTGGAGAGTACGAAGCCCTGAGCGAGACCGGCTCGAGCTACTTTCTGGATCGCCTCGAGCAGGCCAGGGCCCTGATGCGGGTCTTGCGTGAGGCTAATCCCGAACCAGACCGGGTTGAAGTTTGAACGGAAAAACAGGTGCCCTGGTTGGAACCATGACCAAACGGGGGGGTGCGGGTGCGGTGTTGTTACCATGGCAGTATGACAACTGTCGTGGGAGGCGATGGGCTTAGACCCGAAGAAGGGCCATTGCCGCCGCGCTGGCGGGCAGCCCGACCCTGCTGACCTGCGGGAGGCCGATGGCTGGATTCGTTGCTAAGCCCCTCGAGCCCCGCCTGCTGGCGACGGCTCAAGAAATCCAGGCCGAGACCCACGCCGATATCGGCTCCGACCATGCCCGCTTGCCCAGGTATCTGTTGGAAACGGGGCGGGTGCGACGGGTGGTGGTGGTGGAGAAAAACCAGGGGCCCCTGGAAAACTCGAGGCGGGCCCTGCAAGGTCTAAACGCCGAGGTAAGACGGGGTGATGGCCTGGCTGCGTTGAAGGCAGGGGAAGCCGACTCGTTGAGCCTGACCGGGATGGGGGCTAAGCTCATGGTCCGAATCCTCACCGCCCACCCCGCCAGAATTCCGCCCCGGATTGTGGTTCAGCCCAACGATTCTGCCGAACCCCTGCGGCGCTGGGCGCTGGACGCGGGCCTGGGTCTTTTGAACGAGCAGATGGTAGAAGGCTTCTGGCGCTACACTGTCCTGAGCTTTGGGATAGGGGAGGGTTCAGCCTATCGCGGTTTGCCCATGGAGACTGCCCTCCGCTTCGGGCCGATTTTGCTCAGACAAAAACACCCCTTGCTGAAAGCCGAGCTCTACCAGCAGCGGCAACGCCTGAGGCGACTGAAGCCGGTAGCGCGGGTACGGCTCGAGCTGGACTACTTGGAACAGGCCCTGGCGCTCCTGGAGGGTTGAAGAAGGGTGTGGGCCCGAAAGGTTCAATGCGGCAGCTTACGCTGTACCATCCCGTATACGTAGGTGCCCAGCAGCGCCCCCAACAAAATCACCAGCGCGCCCACAAAGCCACTGCCCAGCAGGGCGTAGATGGGGCCAGGGCAGGCTCCTACCAGTCCCCAGCCCAGGCCAAACACCGCCCCTCCCAGAAGGTAGCGGTAGCGTCCGGGATCGGGTGGGCGCACACGGAGGGGTTCCCCGTCGCTGGACTGGATGCCCAGCCGCCCCAGCAGCCAGAGCGAGAGCGCTGCGGTCAGTACTGCACTGCCAATTACCCCATACATGTGAAACGATTCGAAACGGAACATCTCGTAGATTCGATACCAGGAAGCAATCTCGGAGCGGAGGGCCACAAAGCCGAAAAACACGCCAGCCAGCAGATAAGGGAGATACTCCATCCCCCGAAGGGTGCGGTTGGCGCGG
>NZ_CALMCQ010000239.1 GCF_937863175.1 uncultured Meiothermus sp.
CCGCCGTCAGGCCCGCCGGGCCTCCCCCGATGATCACCAGGTCGTATGGGTTCATGCTGCTATCTCCTGAGGCTTACGCCCATGGCTCCCAGCCTACCCCCAACCAGACGCGGAGGGGCGTAATCAAGATAACCCTGCCAGGATTAAGAACACCCGGCTTGCGCCGGGCGTCTTCTGGTGACCCCAAGGGGATTCGAACCCCTGCCGCCGCCTTGAAAGGGCGGTGACCTAACCGCTAGTCGATGGGGCCAGGTTGTGTTTTATCTTGACTTGCTGCGTCGCGCTTAGGTCAGGGCGCATAGGGCGGCCATGTTTCAAGATAAATCTGGCTGGGGCACGTGGATTCGAACCACGATTGACGGAGCCAGAATCCGTAGTCCTGCCGTTAGACGATGCCCCAAAGGACGCTACCTGTCTAAGCAGGCAACGGGTATGGTACAAGATGACCCGGGTTTTGACAAGGGCTTCACTATAATCTCCCACAGGCCCCGCGTGTTTCGACTCGAGCAGCCCAAACACCGCGCACACCCACAGCACTACCCTGGAGGATGTAGTTGAACGAGACTGAGCAGAAAATTATCGAGGTCCTGTCACGGGTTGTCTCTCCCGTAGCCGCCAGCAACCTGCTCAAGCGGGCACTGGGGGGGCAGTCGCCGGGTTTGCTGGGGCCGCGCAGTTGGGCAGAGCTGATCGAGGGGCCTCTGCAACATCAATTGATGGGTGTCCTTCCGGTAAGTGGGCTGATCCCCGATCTACAAAAGCTGGTGCGGCAGCTCATGGCCCAGACCCCCAGCGTTGAAGTGGTGCACGACCCCATCCGGCCCACCCTCGAGGCAGCTGACCTGACCGAGTATGTTGACCTGGAAAGGGAACCCGACCGCCAGGCCCTGGTGCTGGATCTGGCCCGTGGGGAGGGGGTGCTGGCGGTGGTACTGGATTCGGTTCACGGAAGGGAATGTCGGCTGGGAGCGCATAACGACAGCCTGGTGGGCTTCCTCTCTACGGTGCATCGGTTACTTGACCGTAAAGGGAGTTATCGGGTGTTTTACACTGTGTTCAGGGAAGCTCAGCTGGTTCTTCGCCCGTTAGACCTTGGCTACCTGGCTGTGCTCACACGCAACGAGACCAATCTGGGGCAACTGCTGTATCGCATGAGCAAGATCGAAGCCATCCAGATGGGAGCCGAGCGATAGGAGGTTATGACGATGAAGCGTTGGTTTGCAGTAATCGCTCTCTTGAGCGTGGCCTGGGCCGCCCCAGCCATCACCTTATACGACCAGCTCGCACCCACACTGGATCGGGTGCGTTCGCTGCAAAACAGCAACCCTGCACGGGCCTTAGAACTTCTGACCAATGCCGAGGGCGAGTTCCGCAAAGGAGCCGGCGACCTGACCCCGGTACTGCGCGATGGGGTGCTGCAGTCGCTGGCCGATGCCCGGCAGGCCCTGGCCCGCCGCAGCAACACCGACCTCGAGGCCCGCGTCCAGATCATCAAGGCCATCCTGGGCAAGGCTCTCTACGACGACTACTTCACTGCCCTCGCGGCAGGCAACACCACAGAAGCGAATCGCCTGCTGCCCAGGGTGCTCTCGGCCAGTGGGCTGCCCAACAATCTGCAAGCCCAGGCCCAGACCCTGGCGGCGGCCAACAACCTGGATGGGCTGCGCCGCTTTTTCGAGCGCACCTATGCCCAGGGCATCACCAACGCCCTCCAGCGGGCCCAGGCCCAGACCAGTGCGGTGCGGGCCTACCTCGAGGCCACCCGGGCCTATGCGCTGTACCTGATTGTGCAGGACTCGCCCCGGGCCAGGGGCCTCACTGCCAAGGGGTTTGTGGACGCGCTGGGAAAACTGTCCGGGGGCAACCTGAATGGTTTCAGAACCGACGTGCAGGGGCTGATTGCCCAGGCCCAGAACTTCCTCAGAGCGGCCTCGGCCCCACAAAGCCAGCGGCGAAGTACACCCACCGCCACCGCTCAAAACCCCCCCGCCTCTGGGGGGGTTCGCCTACAGG
>NZ_CALMCQ010000240.1 GCF_937863175.1 uncultured Meiothermus sp.
CCTAATTTTTACCCAAAATAATTCGGGCCGAAACTCAGCCGCCAGACATTCTAGCAAAAAATCAGGCCTGGTGTCTCTGCGCCGGGCGTATGGCCTCCTCCACATCGAAGACATAGCCTTTTCGCTCGTGCTTGAGCAGGTGGCGGTAAATGTTGAGGGCGATGATGATAGACTATCACCGCTCATGCTGCTGGACAAAATGCCGTGCAGTGCGGCCCGAAAAACCCCTACCATCCAGGGCAAATTGCAGGGCCGCGTTGCGGGTGGCGTGGTCGAGTTCCCTCCTTAGAATGTGCGCCACAGCCAGCAGGTAATGGGTCTGATCGAAAGGTGGAAAGGTCAAGACCAGCCCAAAGCGATCGGCCAGGGCCAGCTTGTCTTGTAAGGTGTCCCAGGATGCAGGATCGCTGGCGTCGGGTTCGGGCCGATCCGACCAGTGCTGGGCGATCAGGTTGCGGCGGTTAGAGGTGGCCACGGACAGCACATTTTGGGGCCGTTCATAGACCGCACCTTCCAGCAAAGCCTTGAGCTTGTGGAAGCGTTCATCGTCGCTGGCAAAGGCCAGATCGTCCATGTAGAGCACAAACCGAAAGGGCAAGGGGGCCAGCAACTCCAGCAGGGCTGGCAGTTGCTCCAGCCCGTCCGAAAGTACCTCCACCAGCCGCAGGCCCTGGTCGGCATACTGGGTGCGCAGGGCCTTGACCGAGGTGGACTTGCCGGAGCCTCTGGCCCCGTACAGGAGCATTGGAACGGCGGGCTTGCTCAGCAAAAAACGTTCCACATTGGCGCGCAGGGTATGGATTTGCCGGTCATAGCCCACCAGATCGTCGAAGCGGACGGGATCCGGCTTCTCGATGGCCTGCATCTGGTTGCTATACATGAATGCCGTGTGGTGGGCATATATACCATAGCCGTGGCTCCGGTAAAGGTTTTGCAAAGTAGCAGGTGACCCTTCCAGAAGTACCTTCAGTGCAGCGCTTTGGGCTCCACTCGGAGGGCTGCAGCCAAAGTCCGAAAAAGGGTGTTGCTTTTTGAGGTGCTCCAGCTCCTGCCGTAAGCGCCCCAGCTCCCGGCTGATCCAATCGGCCATCCCGGGGCTCAGGGGCTCGCAGAGCAGGCGTCGGGCCAGGCGTTCGTCCATCAGAATTCGCTGGCTGAGCACCCAGGCCCAGGGCTCGCCAGCAGGAACTCGAGTGTGGAAAAGTTCGGCCAGGGGGGTGTCGTGAAGCAAAGGAAATAGCTGCATTGGAGGCTATTTTACGGGTTGTCACGAGAGGAAGTGGCAGGAAGTATTTGGCGCAACGGGGTGCTGGCGTTCAGGGCAGGCCGCCTCGGCTCGAGGCGATCCATATGTACGCCCGGTTTTATGAAGACTTAATGCCCTGGAACCAGTCTAGGCCCTGACATTTGCCCTGCTGGGATTGGCAACCTCCATGGCTTCTTTGCCGGAGGGGGAGGTGATGCGCTTGATGAAGATATCCACCAGCTTGGGGTCGAGTTTTTTACCTTTCAGGCGGTTCAGCTCCTCAATAATTTCTGCTGGTTTCCAGGCCCGCTTATAGGGCCGGGGGCTATAGAGTGCATCGAAGGTGTCTACGACCGCAAAGATGCGGGCCAGGATAGGGATATCTTGCCCTTTTTGGCCGTCAGGGTAGCCGCTGCCATCCCAGTTTTCGTGGTGGTAACGCACCACTTCCAGGGTCTCGTGGGGTAGAAAAGGAACTCTTGAAAGCATTTCCCAGCCCTTAAGCACGTGGCCTTTCATGATCTCCCACTCTTCGGCGTCGAGTTTGTCGGGTTTTCGCAGAATGTTGTCGGAAATCGAAAGCTTGCCAATGTCGTGCAAGTAGGCGCCCCAACGGAGAAATTTCCGAGTTGAGGCATCCAGGTTCAGATCCTGGGCCAACTGATCGGCCCAGGCCACCACCCGTTTGGTATGGCCCTGGGTCTCGTGGTCGCGAAATTCCAGGGCCAGACCCAGAGCGCGTAGCGTGCCGTCGTAGGCGTCCTCGAGGTGTTTGAGGGCTACCACCCGGCCTAGTTGCGCCCCCATCACCCGGGCCAGCGAGTTGGCCATGGCTTTTTCGTCGGACTGGAAGGGTTTGTTGCCCTCTCGAGCCAGAATCACCACCCCCAGTGGGCGCTTCTGCCGCGCTGAAACCGGAACCGCAGCCGTGGACCAGCCGGCGCTTTCGGGGATACCCTCGAGGTAATTCCCCACTACAAAGGTGTCGGTGAGACTGGCGTGGGTGCTGAGCTTTTGCTGGGGCAGGTGCCGCCCCCGGTAGCGCTCGAGGGCGCCCCTGGCACTCACCACCACCGGCTTGCCCTCACGGAAACGCACGAAGGCCATGTGTGGCGCAATGTTGAGGTTATACAGCGAGGTCATGGCGCTTTCGGTTAATTCCAGGGGGTCGCTGGCAGTGCTGATGCTGAGGCTACCTTCCTCCAGTAAGTGCATGAAGCGCAGCGAGTCCTCGAGTTCCTTTTTCGAGCGCCGATCCCGCTCCCGCAACCAGGCCACAAAACCCAGTGCCACCAGACCAGGAAGCATCGTAACCAGCAAGTTATCCAGGCTCAGGTTGGCTCTGGGGTACAGGTGCTGGGCTGTGGTGTAGATGAGTACCAGGGGAACCACCCAGCGCATGCTCTGCGGCCCGTCTTTCCAGACCCAAGGTATCAGAAACAGAAAGCTAAAAGCCTGATAGGTATCGGGCAAGTAGAGGAATGAAACCACGCCCCAGACGAGCAATCCAAGCAGACTCCAGAGGTTCTTGTTCTGTAGTGTTTTTTGATTGACAATTCCCATAGCACGCACGTTGCCCTAAATGTAGCACTGGGTCAGGGGGCTGACTGGTTATTTGCCGCCCCCGCCCAAGCATGGGCAGTACAGACGCAATCAACCCTGTGAAAGGGATCCAAAAGGCAAAAAAACAGGGCCAGGGGCCCCGGTTCTACAGTATCTGCTCGGCTTGCTTGGTGGGCTGTACAGGAATCGAACCTGTAACCCACTGATTAAGAGTCAGTTGCTCTGCCAATTGAGCTAACAGCCCAAGCAACACACAAATATAGCGATTGCGCAAGGCCTTGTCAATATGCCGTTTGACCGTTTTTGCCCTGCCGTGCTATCTTTGAACTTGCGCTCTGGCTGCCAGGTCAGACGTACAATCGGGGAGTAGCGCAGCCTGGTAGCGCATCTGCTTTGGGAGCAGAGGGTCGCTGGTTCAAATCCAGTCTCCCCGACCAGACGCGCAGGCGGCCACCCTGCCCAGGAGTGAAATGCGGGAGTAGCTCAGTTGGTAGAGCGTCAGCCTTCCAAGCTGAATGTCGCGGGTTCGAATCCCGTCTCCCGCTCCAATCAACCGCCCCAAAGGCGGTTTTTTTCTGATTCGGGCCATTGGGGCGGTTGCCGTAGAAGACCCACCCATTCACGGAATCAAGGGGCGGTTCTCAAAGCAATCAGAGCTGCAGTCAAGTTGAAAACCGCCCTACCGCCGATAGTGAAAGGTATCCAGCATCTCTGGCCCACGCATTTGCACGTAACCCTCGCCAGAAGCGCGGCTCTCATACCGGATGCAAAAAGATCATCCTCCAACCCGGAGACCCCGAGGCGATCTTTTGGAATCCTGGAGCACTCCCCTCCCGGACGGTCAGCAAAAAAAGCGTCTCCCTTTGGTCGGGTGCTAACCGAATCGGGTATCAATCATCAGGAAGTGCGCTCAATGGACTGGAACAAGGCCTGGCGCCTTCTCTCGAGCGCTGCGCCAATAAACCCATAGAATGGCGGCGAGACCCGCATAGGGCGGCTGGCCAGTTCGGGGTGGGCTTGCAGGCCGATGAAGAAGGGATGATCTGGCAACTCAATGGCCTCCACCAGCCCCTCGCCGCGACCCTGTACGCCCGGTGTGACCGCCGAGACCGCCAGGCCGCTTTCGATCAGGCGCTGGACACACTCAGGGTTTACCTCGTAACGATGGCGGTGCCGCTCCTGGGCCAGTTCCTTGCCATAGAGTTTGTAGAGCAAAGTTTCGGGATGGATGCGCATAGGCCAGTTACCCAGCCGCATAGTGCCGCCCAACCCTTCGACCTCCAACTGCTCGGGCATCAGGTCTATCACCGGGTGGGGTGTGTAGGGGTCGAACTCAGTGCTGTTGGCCCCCTCGAGGCCCAGCACATGGCGGGCATATTCAATCACCGCAATTTGCAGCCCCAGGCAGATCCCAAAGTAGGGCACCCGGTTCTCGCGGGCATACCGGGCAGCCAGGATTTTGCCTTCAATGCCACGAATGCCAAACCCAGGCCCCACCAGAATTCCGTCCACATCACTCAACAGTTCGGCAGCTCTGGCCAGGTCGGTGATGTCCTCGGCATTGACCCACTTCACATTGACCCGTGCATTATGGGCAATCCCGGCATGGCGAAAGCCTTCCAGGATGCTCAGGTAGGCATCGGGCATCTTGACATATTTGCCCACAAAAGCCACCGAGACCTCGTGGGCGGGCTGCTTGAGTTTGCGCACCGCGTTTTGCCAGAAACTCAAGTTGGGCTGAATTGGCTCCAGTCCCAATCGCTTCTCGACGGCGCGGCCCAGACCCTGCTCTTCCAACACCAGAGGCATTTCGTAAAGGTACTGCACGGTAGGGCTGCTAAAAACCTCGCCAGCGTGAACATTGGTAAATAGTGCTACCTTTTTGCGCACATCCTCCGGAACCAGCTTGTCGGAGCGTAATACCAGCACATCGGGCTGGATGCCCACCCCCCGCAAGGTGGAGACCGAGTGCTGGGTGGGCTTAGTTTTGAATTCCTCTGAGGTAGCCAGATAAGGCACCAGGGTCAGGTGCAGGTACATCAAATTCTGATCGTCTTCATCGAACTGAAACTGGCGGATGGCCTCCAGAAAAGGCAGGCTCTCGATGTCGCCTACCGTGCCCCCCACCTCCACCACTACCAGGTCGGCGTTTTGCTCGTGCGCGGTGCGGCGAATACGGTCTTTGATCTCATCGGTGATGTGGGGAATAACCTGCACGGTCTGGGAAAGATACTCCCCACGCCGCTCTTTTTGAATCACCGACAAGTAGACCTGCCCGGTGGTAATGTTGTTGGCGCGGGACAGATCAATATCGAGAAAGCGCTCGTAATGGCCGATATCCAGGTCGGTCTCGGCTCCATCGCTGGTGACAAAAACCTCTCCATGTTCGTAAGGCCGCATGGTTCCAGCATCCACATTGACGTAGGGATCAATCTTGATGGCGGTAACGCGGTAGCCGCGCCCCCGCAAGATGGCCCCCAGGCTGGAGGTGAGGATGCCCTTGCCCAGACTGCTCACCACACCGCCCGTGACAAAAATGTATTTCATATAAACCCCCGCACTAGGCCGAATAGGCCATATCCAGCGCTAAAAAAACCTACCCTTTCAAACACTCTACCTGGGCGGTAGAAGCGCTTAACTATCACGGGACTTGATGGTACCATGACCTGCCCCCTCGGTGTCAGTAACCAGGGCACAGTACTGCACCACCTTTGCAAAAAAGTTTGACTTGGTACAATCTCTATATGACTGGGGCTACACACCTATCTTCCGAAGTTGCACCCGGGATCTATGCCATTTCTGTACCGATCCCTTATCCCTTCAAGTACGTGAACTGTTATCTGCTGCTGCCCAGCCCCAGCAGCACCGACGGCCCGGTGCTGGTGGACTGCGCGCTTGACACCGCCGAAGCCAGAAGCAGCCTGGGGGCTGCTTTGCACGAACACGGTCTGGGGTATGGCGACCTCGAGCATCTGGTGGTCACCCATCATCACCCCGACCACTACGGCCTGGCAGGGCTGATTGAACCACACGGTCCCAGGGTGTGGCTGCTGGATGTGGAGAAAGAGCGAGGGCATGTCTTCTGGACACAACCACAGCGTATGAGTCAGGCCGGGCAGACTCTGTTTTATCAGCACGGGATCACGGATGAATATCTGAGAGATCTCGGTCAGGAAATGACTAAAACCCGCAGCCGGGTACATCCTGCGCAAAACCTTCATACCTTCACCGATGAACAGCTCCTGCGGCTGGCCGGTCAGGAGTATCTGGTGGTGTGGACACCGGGCCATGCCGACGGTCACGCCATGTTGCTGCGCGAATCGGACGGGGTGCTGCTGGCGGGGGATCAGATCCTGGAGCGTATCTCCCCCAATATCGGCATCTGGGCCTACTCCTATCCCAATCCGCTCCAGCATTACTTCAAGTCGCTGGAAAAAACTGCCAGGCTGGGGGCTTCGGTCGCCTTGCCGGGACACTACCGCCCAATCAAGGATATTGCCGGGAGGGTGGCCGAACTCAAAGCCCACCACCTCGAGCGGCTCGAATTCTTGCTCCACCTCATGAACAACCGCACTCAAACCTGCTGGCAGTTGTCGCTCGGGCTGTTTCCCGGCAGCCTCAACCTGGCCCAGCGGCGTTTTGCCTGGTCGGAGACGCTGGCCCACCTGGAATACCTGGTGGCCGAGGGGGCTGTAAAAAGGCTCGAGCTAAACGGTATTATTCACTACAGCCGTTAAGCTGTGCCATACTGCGTTTTTCAAATCAGACTGTGCGGGCAAGGGCTAAGTACCCAAATCTCCACCGGGTTGGATGCAGTGACCTGGAAGCACCTGGTTTTCTTAACCCCGACGTTTGGCCCTGCACGGGCGGCCCGAGACCCGTTACAGCGTGACCCCAATAGTTGTATACCCCGAACGCATCGCCGCTGGCTCAGGACGCACCCTCGAGCCCAGACCATAGACCATCGTCTATAGACCCTGCCCAGCCAGCAGACCATTCTTTTCAGAAATCTTGACGACGGCTTAGCGATAGCCGCCAGGGCCATTTATCCTACTTTCAAGCGCTACCCTGGGGGAGGAGGCCAACCATGAGCAAAGTCTACAAAAAAGTGGAGCTGGTGGGCAGCAGCGCGGAGAGCCTCGAGGATGCCATCCAGGTTGCCCTGACCCGTGCTCGCAGAACCCTGCGCAACCTTGACTGGTTTGAGGTCAAGGAGATTCGCGGCAGCCTGGCCGATGGCTATGTCAACACCTATCAGGTTACCTTGCTGGTAGGGTTCCGGCTCGACGACGAGGAATAGGCGGTTCCCACGCATATCTCGGGGGCTGATCCGACTGGTTATTCGGGAATTACGCCCAGCACAGTAACCTGAAACACTACTTGCGGATTCTACCTGAACCCAACTCAGCTCACCAGGCCAGCGCCATGCCGTCGGCTCGGTGCTCAGTCGCAGCCAGAAACGCATCTTTTGGCTTTAAAATGATCTGGCCCCGCCCAAAGGTCGCCCATTCGGATTGAAGGACAGCTTCGTGGCCCCGTTCTTTGAGACCGTAGACCAGGTGCGAAGGTACACTGGACTCGAGTTCAATCTGCCGGCCCTGTCTCCACTGCCAGCGCGGTGCGTCCAGGGCTGCCTGGGGGTTCATCCCGTAGTCTTCCAGATTGACCACCACCTGTAAATGACCTTGTGGCTGCATGTGTCCACCCATCACACCAAATGGCCCCAGGGGCTTGCCATCGCGGGTCAGGAAGCCCGGAATGATGGTGTGGAAGGGCTTCTTGGCCGGGGCATACTGGTTGGGGTGGCCGTCTTCCAGGAGAAAGCCAGCTCCCCGGTTTTGCCGCTAGATGCCGGTGTC
>NZ_CALMCQ010000241.1 GCF_937863175.1 uncultured Meiothermus sp.
GAACTCGTACAGGCCCTTATCTTCCCCCCGAATATGGATTCTGGAGCCATCCACGTACTCCACTACCCCATCCACGCTGGAGTAGAGCGAGGTGAGGGAGTCGCGCACCACCCGCTCTTCTACACCGGTCATGACCACCGGGCTCTGGGCCCGCAGCAGGGGCACCGCCTGGGCTTGCATGTTGGAGCCCATCAGGGCGCGGTTGGCATCATCGTGCTCGAGGAAAGGTACCAGGTTGGTGTTTACCGAGAAAATTTGCTTGGGCGATACGTCCATGTATTCAACCTCTTCGGGACGCATCACGATGGGGTCGCCCTTCTTGCGCACTACGATCTGGTTGGTGGCGAAGTGCCCATCCGGTTTGAGCGCGGTGTTGGCCTGGGCAATAGCGTAGCGGTCTTCCTCGGTGGCGGTCATAAAATCCACCTTGTCGGTGACCTTGCCCTTTTCCACCTTACGATAGGGGGTGAGGATAAAGCCCAGATCGTTAATCCGACCAAACGAAGCAAGCGAGGAGATCAGGCCAATGTTGGCCCCTTCGGGCGTTTCGATGGGGCAGATGCGACCATAGTGCGTACGGTGCACGTCGCGCACATCGAAGCCAGCGCGTTCACGGGTCAGGCCTCCCGGCCCCAACGCCGAGATACGCCGCTTGTGGCGCAACTCCGAGAGCGGGTTGGTCTGGTCTTTGAACTGACTGAGCTGGCTGCGTCCGAAGAACTCACGGATGGCGGCTACCAGCGGGCGGTTGTTGACCAGCTTGGCTGGGGTGGCGCTTTCGGGCGTGCCGAGCAGCATACGCTCACGTACCCCTCGAGCCAGGCGCGAAAGCCCTACGCGAAACTGGTCGGCCAGCAGTTCGCCTACCGTGCGGATACGGCGGTTGCCCAGGTGGTCAATGTCATCGTAGTCGTAGCCGGGCTCACGGCTTTGCAGGGCAAAGAGGTATTTGAGAACCGACAACAAGCCTTCATCCTTGAACTCGCCACTCTCAAACTTGATCAGCATCCGGCCCGAGAGCTTGATGCCCAGTTTTTGCTGGGCCTTGTACTTGCCGGCCTCACCCAGATCGTAGCGCCGGGGGTCGGACAAAAGGGAGTGCAGATAGGTGATGGCCTTGTCGCGTTTGGGCGGGTCGCCGGGGCGCAGCTCGGTGAATAGCTTGAGGAGGGCTTCATCCACACCCATCTCGAGGGCCTTATGGCCCCGGTACTGAGCTTCAAGCAGTCCGGGTAGCAGCTCGGAATAGCCCGCCAGCTCTTTTCTAAGGCTATCGGCGGTGAAGCCCAGGACCTTTAGAAGTAGGGCCAGGGGAAACTTCTTCTTATTGACCTTCATCACCACCACACCCGACTGCTCGAACTCGAGGTCAATCCAGGGACCGCGCTTGGGCAGGGGAATCACCGAGGCCACATACTTGCCGGGGCGGGCCTGGTCGGTCGTGAAGTACACCCCAGGAGAGCGGTGAATCTGCGAAACGATCACCCGGTCGGCCCCGTTAACAATAAACGAACCGTCTTCGGTCATCAGGGGCAGGTCGCCCAGAAATACTTCGTCTTCCTTCAAGAGGCCGGTATCTTTGTGTACCAGCAGTAGCTTGGCATAGAGGGGAGCCTGGTAGGTCAGGTCTTTCTCCCGACACTCGTCCTGAGCAAAAGGCGGTTCGCCCAGTCGGTACTCGAGGAAATCCAGCACCAGCCCGCGCCCCTTTTCGCCTTCCTCGATGGGGAAGGTCTCTTTGAAGGCGGCCTGCAGGCCCAAAGCATCCCGCTTGGCGGCGGGAACATGGGCTTGAAGGGCTTTGGTGAAGGAATCTACCTGGATCTCGGTAAGGGGCGGGAGGGGAATAACTTCTGTAATCTTGCCGAACCGCTCTATCTTCATCAAACACCTCATAACCCCTGGGCTCTTCTCCGCACCTGGTCGGGCACGGAAACGGCTTGCTCTGGGTCGTGTTGGGGGTTTTCGTAAGCTAACAGGGTTCTTCCACAGGCGAATACACCCTGCGGCGGCTGGTTCTTACGCTTTTTGTGGAACACACCTGGGGTGCAGGCCACAAAACACAAAGACTAGTGTAACACATCTACATATCAAGACGCAACATGCACCCTGAACCCTCAAGCTGCTGAGGAAGAGTGTAGCACAAGATGAGATATTTGAGGAGGGTGAGCTGCCGCCATGGCCAGAGACATGCAGCGTCCGTACCGCACTCAGACACCAGGACGTTCTGAAGAGCCGCCGATTTGTGATACTGCGCTAATCTCGTGGCTCGCCAATTGCTGTTGGCAACGAAGAATCTGATGTTCTTAAGACCGTATTTCCTGGAAAGGGGCGTAGAGCACATCACTCCCCCGGTTGTTACATACCGGGCCTGGTTCAGAATGACAACCTCTACCCTGACTGCGTTTTCGGCCATTGTTTAGGCTCAAGCGCGTAGATCCTGAGCTTAACAACGCGCCTTTTGAGGCTGTTACGGGCTGACTTGATCTGTCCAGCAGTGCCAGCCTCGAGTTTTGGGTACTGATACCGGGTTCTAAAAGATCGTCCTCCAACCCGGAGACCCCGAGGCTCACTTTTTGAATCCTGGAGCACCCCCCTCCCGGACGGTCGGGGAAATGAGCGTCTCCCTTCGATCGGGTTCCGAATCTGGTATGACAGGTCGAGTGAAGAGATCTGTTTCCTTACAGGCGCGTCGGGTAGCAAACAAAGGCACTTTTTGGGTGGTTCAGCCCGCGATCCGGCATTACAGAAAATCGGCCAGAATGCGCTCTACTTGATCGGTCTCGATTAGGAAGGCATCGTGCCCGTGCGGACTGTGGATTTCCCGGTAGCGTCCCTCGCAGAGGGTGGCCATCTCCCGAACCTCCTGGGCTGTATAAAGCACATCGGAGTTGATGCCCACAAACAGGCTGGGAAGACCTCTGAGCAGGCGCAAGGCTGCTTCGATACCACCCCGCCCACGCCCCAGGTCGTGGGTATCCATGGCCTCGGATAAGACCAGGTAAGCGTTTGCATCAAATCGTTTGGCAAATTTCTCACCCTGGTAGAGCACATAGCTCTCCCCCCGCTCGGGGTGTTGCTGCCACCGCAGTCGGAACGAATCGGGGGAGCGGAAGGAAAGCATGGCCAGGGCACGACCCAGTTGGAGCCCCAGGGGTTGCTCGACATAGTGGCCGTCCTGGTAGCCGGGGTCGGTCAGCACAGCCTCGCGCGAAAGCCGGTTGAAAGCCCTGGCCCAGGGGCTATGCACGGCAGGCGCCGCCAGTACCACCAGTTTATGTACGCGGTGCGGGTACAGCAGGGCAAACTCCAGAGCTACCATCCCGCCCAGACTACCTCCCAGTAAGGTGACTTTCTCAACACCCAGGAAGTCAAGCAACTTTGCCTGAGCACGGGCCAGGTCTCGCACGGTTATTTTGGGAAAATCCGGGCCATACGGTCGTCCGGTCTCGGGGTTTTGCGAGAGCGGGCCGGTCGAACCATAGCAGCTACCGATCTGGTTGGCGCAAATGACAAAATGCTTGTCGGTATCGAGCATCCGTCCTGGCCCAGCCAGTTCGTCCCACCAACCATCCGGCCCAAAGGCCTGATCCAGTCTGGGGAGGCTGCTCAGAGTCTCGCGAGAATAGGTTCCGGCTAGATGTGCCGAACCTGTCCAGGCATGGAAAACCAGCACCGCATTGTTGCGATCAAGGTTCAGGTGGCCGTAGGTCTCGTAGCGGAAGCGAAGCTCGGGCAAGGTGCCGCCGTACTCGAGGCGAAATCCACCTGCGACCAGTGCCTGGGCTGGAACGGGTGGAGGCACGCGCCCCCGGCTTTTGGGGGCCTTGATCAACACGGCCTCATGGTCGCCCCAGGCCTCTTGAATTAGAAACTCGGTCATGGTTGCCTTCTGGTCTGGCTGGCGGATTACGGCTCGCACTTAAAGATCGCCCTCGGCCCCCTGTAACCCGTCAATTACTCTGGCCTAAGGGTAGTTACGGGTTGGGTCAGGGCCTGCTTGAGGTCGGCTTTTATATCGTCAAGGGCTTCCAGACCCACGCTGAGCCGCACTAGCTCTGGGCTCACACCTGCCTTAACCTGCTCCTCGGGCGACAATTGGGAATGGGTGGTGGAGGCAGGATGGATAGCCAGGGTGCGGGTATCTCCCACGTTGGCCAGGTGGGAAACCAGTTCTAGCCGGTTGATGAAGTTCCTGGCTGCTTCGTAACCCGCCGTAAGGCCAAAGGTCAGTACCGAACCCGGCTTGCTCCGGAAATACTTCTGGGCTTTAGCGTGGCTGGGATGATCGTCCAGGCCGGGGTAATTGACCCAGGCCACTTCGTTTTGTTCACGCAGCCAGTGGGCCAGGGCCAGGGTGTTTTCCACATGGCGTTCGGAGCGCAGCGAGAGGGTCTCGAGGCCCAGCAACAACAAAAAAGCCTCGAAGGGGCCCAGGCACTGCCCCTGATCGCGCAAGCCATCTATCCGGGCCTTGATGATGAAAGCCAGACTGCCCAGGGCTTTGTGCAGCTCGAGGCCGTGATAGCCCGGCTGTGGCTCGGTGACCAGCGGATAGCGCCCGTTGCCCCAGTCGAAATTGCCACCATCTACGATCAAACCTGCAATAGCCGCTCCATGTCCCCCAATCCACTTGGTGCCAGAGTGGGTCACCACGTTGGCCCCCCATTCAATCGGGCGGAACAGGTAGCCCCCCTGCCCAAAGGTGTTGTCCACCACCAGGGCAACTCCACGCTCCTGGGCTGCCTGTGCGATGATTTCGAAGTCGGGGATGTTGAGCGCGGGGTTGCCCAGCGACTCCAGATACCAGAACCGCGTCTTTTCATCGCTCAGGCGAATGAAGTCCTCCACACTCTCGGCGCTGTCGGTAAAGCGGCTCTGGATGCCCAGGCGGGGCAGGGTGATCTTGAACTGGTTGATGCTGCCGCCATAGAGGTTGGGGGTGGAGACAAAATTGTCACCAGCCTGGGCGATGTTGGTGATGGCTAAAAACTGCGCAGCATGGCCTGAACTCGTCGCCAGGGCCGCCACCCCACCCTCCAACGCTGCGACGCGCTTTTCAAGCACATCGGTGGTGGGGTTCATGATGCGGGTGTAGATGTTGCCGAACTCCTGTAAACCAAAGAGCCGGGCGGCATGGTCGGCGTCCTTAAACTGGTAGGACGTAGTGGCGTAGATGGGCACCTGGCGGGCACCGGTGGTGGGGTCGGGGGTATAGCCGGCGTGCAGTTGAAGGGTCTCGAAGCGGGGTTTATGGGACATGCTGTTCTCCTACCGCGCAGGATTTGGGGCGCGAACGTCGCTGGCCTGGCCAGTGACATTCTCGGTAGGAGTTTTGCCAGAGGCTCGGTGTACCTGCAAGCAAAACCCCCTACCAGACGTTCTTTTATTTCTGGAAGGGGGTCACGATTGGAGCCTGTCCCTTCTCTTATCTTCCCCGACTGCCAAACTATGCCAAGTCTCGAACGTTGTGTGCCTACAACATTCAGCAGTCGAGCCGGAATTAGCACCTTGCAAAAAGGCTCCTGGCGATGAACAGAAGCTTTTTGCGGGTTGCTGCGACTTCACAGGGCCGAATCCCTCCGCCGCTCTGGATAAAAGAACCTTTGATTTGTGGCCGCGCCCCGGCGCGGATAGGAGTGAGTGTAGTGAGGCGCCGACAATCTGTCAACCCCGGAGCCATCTGTAGACTTCTTGCAGAAGCCGCTACTGGTGGATCGCCAGTAGCAAAAAACAGCCCCAGCGTCTGATGGCGCATTTAGCCTTTGGCTCCGACCCTCGAGTCTTCGCCTTAATCGCTGGCCCTGGTTCTGGCTTCGCGTGCTCTGCGGCGCTCGAGTTTGTCCTGGTACATGCGTTGGTCGGAAAGGCGCACCAGGTCGCCTTCGGAAGTGGCCTCGGCGGGCATCGAGGCCATGCCGGTACTGACGCTGGCGGTAGGGAAACCCTGGCCCTGGGTATTAAAAATGGCGGCATCAATCCGGCTGAAGATCTCCGCCTGGTGCCGTGCGTCCACGTAGGGCAAGATTGCAGCGTATTCGTCGCCGCCGATGCGATAAACCCGGCCCAGATCGAAGAAGCACTCCTGCATGTTCTGGGCAAAGGCGCGCAGCAAGGCGTCGCCGCGTTCGTGACCTTCGGTGTCGTTGAGATGTTTGAGGGTGTCCAGATCCAGAGCCAGCACGCTGAGCGAGTAGCCAACCCGGTGAGCACGTGCCACCTCGCTCTCGAGGTCGGACTCAAAAGCACGTCGGTTACCCAGACCGGTGAGGACATCGGTATGGGCCATGAGTTCCATCCGGCGTGCCAGAACCTGCGCCTCGCGGCGGGCCTGCTCGAGTTCGCGGGTACGCTCGGCCAGCAGTTGCTCGAAGCCCTGCTTGAGTTGCTCGATTTCTTCGTCGTCCCATCCCAGTTGGGCTTTCTCGAGTTGCACCGACAGCGAAAGGTCGGAGTCCAGGCGCTGCATGTGTTCTTCCACATCGGCGGTGACCTCCGCAAAGGCAGCCAGACAAGCCTCCACCGCTGCAGGATCGAACTGTCGTCCACTCTGGCGCCTGATCTCGGCCAGAGCCTCGGCTACCGCCCAGGCCCGCTTATAGGGGCGCTCATGGGTCAGGGCATCCAGTACGTCGGCAACCGCCACGATACGCCCAGACATGGGAATGCTTTCCCCCATCAGACCGCGCGGATAGCCTCTGCCATCGAAATACTCATGGTGTGATAGAGCAATTTCTTCTGCCAGGCGAAGAATTTTGGAACGCCCCCCCGAGAGAATACGCGCCCCGATACTGGTGTGATCTTTCATCAGCTCGTATTCGCCGACCGTGAGGCGATCTCGCTTGAGCAAAATTGCGTCCGGGATTCCGATCTTACCCACATCGTGCAAACGCGCAGCCAGCCGCAGGGTCTCGACTTCGTGCGGTGGCCAGCCCAGTTCTTTGGCAATCATGGCAGCATTGCGGCCCACACGGTAGGTGTGCTCACCCGTGGCGTCGTCGCGGAACTCGGCAGCCAGCGCCAGGCGAGACACAATTTCCAGTTGGGCATGCTCGAGTTCCTGGGTGCGCTGGTAGACCTTGGCCTGGGCTTCTTCACGGGCCTGACGCTCGAGTTCGGTCTTCAGCCGCAGGCTATCGGCTTCGTTGCGTACGCGCTCGAGCTCCAGATGGTTCATCAGGGTCTGGCGCTGGCGCTCGCTTTCCTCGCTAAAAACTTCGCGCTCGAGGCGGTGGTACTCCTCCAAATGTTCGATGGCTGGTATGTATTCGCCACTGGCGCGGTGCACCAGGGCCAGCAAGCGATGGGCCTGATAGGTGCTGCGTTTGCGCCCGGCCTGGCGCGAGAGTTCCAGCGCTTCCAGACCATACACCCGCGCACTGACCAGATTGTCCAGTTGAATGCAGGCCTCCCCCAGGCTCAGCAATACGTCCAGGACTGTGGTGCGCCAGCCTCTGGAACTTGCCAGTTCCAGTACTTCCAACAGCGTCTGGGTGGCAACCTGGGGTTCACCCAGGGCCATCTGAGCCCTGCCGAGCCCTTCCAGCGAGGCCGCCAGAACCCGCTCTAGTCCAAGCTCCTTGCTGGCTTCCGCCACATGGCGGTGAAAATCCCTGGCCTTCAGATAGTCCTGGCGTTTGAAGGCCAGTTCCGCGATGAGCTGCAATACCTGTACTTCAATAAATCGCTCGCTGGCGCGGCGGGTCTCGGTAAGGGCCAGTTCGTAGTACCGGTCGGCCTGGTCAAAATCGCCCATCTCCATGTAGAGGTTGCCAATGGAGGCCAGGTTGCCCGCCCGGTTGCGAGCGCTGTGCCCTTCGTTGCGATAAAGCTGGTAGGCCTCGAGAAAAGCCTCGAGGGCCTGGGGATACTGCCCCAGCTCGGTGCGCAGAATACCGATGTTGTTCAGGAAGCTGGCCTCGGAAACCTGGTTGTGCAGGGTACGCACGATCATCAGAGCCTGGGTGAGCTTGTTGAGGGCCTGTGCATACTCGGCCTGGGAGTGGTGGATGCCGGCTTGCTGGTTGAGGCAGTCAGCCTCCGCCTCCGGTAGATCTGCCTGCTGCGCCACCACAGTTGCCTCATCGAGATAGCTCGAGGCCTGGCTCAGATCGCCCTGCTCGCGCAGAATGGTGGCCAGTAGACGCAAACCCTCGAGCCGGAGTGCGGGTTCATCGATATTGGCTGCTGACTCGACGCCAGCCTGGGCGGCCTGGAAAGCCTCGCCCAGTTGCCCCAGCCGAAGCTGCGCCCTGGCCAGAGTGAGAGAGGCTTGAGCCTCGAGGAACAAATGCTGGTGCTGGTGGGCCTGGGTTCTGGCTTCCAGGGCAAGACGGGCCGCTTCCTGGGGGGCCTGGGCCAGGTGAACCTGGGAATCTGTAAGCAAAGACTCGATGTTTGCCAGCGCAGTCATCGAAATATCAGTTGTGGGATCGGTATCGCGCTGCACCACTCCGGCCTCTATCCTAATACCACATGAGTCTCCGCAACGCTCAAAAAAACCACTGGCTAGAAATAGGTGAGCCACACTTGCTTTAACTCAGCACCATGCCACCCCAGCGGGCTACCCCGCCCCTAATGGGCAACGATCCCTTCGGCATCTTGCTGGGATGCCCCCATTTTGCCGATGAGCATAGTCTGAGTAAAGGCGATATGCGCTCTAACCGTGGTATCTAACCGCTGGGATGGTTTTCTACTGCCAGTGCTGCTAAACTGGCCCTGCGCACCAGTTGTAAGTAAGCAGCAGGTGTTTGGGCTGGCCCCAGGATCACCCCGTGTACCCCTCGGTGGCTTGGGTGCAGGCCGAGCCAACGGGTTTCACCCTCGGAGGCCAGCAGCAACAACCCGGGCGAAAGCCAGGGAACAATTTCCGCAGCAAGGGCAGCATCCACCAGAGCCTCTATCTCTGAGGTTGGATGGGTCTCGCGCAGCAGTGGTACAAATGGTTCGCTGGCCCAGCCCGATTTCCGGGCCAAATCCCGGTAGGTCTGCCAGTCGTCAACGTCGCAGAACCACGGCCCCAGGCCCCATTCGACCTGTTCAACAATTCCCTGGTTGGCCAGCAAAACCGCCCGTGCCCCCTGGTCACCGCTAAGCCGTTCAACTTCTGGGAAGAGCTGGTTCGATAGAAAAACTGGAGGACGTATCTGGCCCTGCTCACCTGCCGTCACCGCTACAATTTCCGGCCCGCGATTCAAGATGGCATGCCGCAGTTGTTCAAGCTGGTTTGCTTGCACTGCGGGCATATCGGCCAGAAACACCAGGGCTCCTCGAGCGTCGTACAGCACGCGGATACCTGCCTTAAGCGAGGTGCTCTGGCCTTGCGGGTAGTGGGGGTTTAGAACCGGGTAAACCCTCGAGCCGGAGCTGCCTGGCTGGGTTTGCAGCCAACGCTCCAGCGCATAGCCCGCAACCCTGGCCTTGCGCCCCAGGATTACCACAATACGCCCATCGGCGATGCCCAGGGCACGCTCGAGGACTCGGGTCAACAAAACATGACCCTCCCCTGCGGGCAGCAGAAATTTGGGCACCCCAAACCTCGAGGCTCTCCCCGCGGACAAAATAATGGCATCTATGGAATGCATGCAACCTCTTATCTCAGGGGTGGTCTTCCGGTGAATTAACCCATACTGCACCCACAAGTGCACACTACCACCACCAGCCATGCCAACCGCCTGGTGGATAGGGCTCAAGGCAGAGGGTAGAGGCGTACTGGAGATGCTTTTTGTGCTTGACGAGTATCCGCTTGATCTCCAGAGAGCCAGGCCAATTAACTATACCGACATCCACAGGGGTCGTCGTGATGGGCTAACTGTAATCCCCCATATTCTCACTGGTGCGATTTAAGCCTAGATTGTGTTTTGTTTGGTAAAGCAAAGAGGAGGAAGGACTGCATGATACCCGCGGCCTTTGAATATAAACGCCCTATGTCCCTCGAGGAGGCCATCCGCTACCTGGCTGAACGCGGCTCCGACGCCAGGGTGTTGGCGGGCGGACAAAGTCTTATCCCGGCCATGCGTTACCGCCTGGCCCAGCCCGCTGTGCTGGTGGATATTAATCAACTACCCAACCTGCGCTACATGCAACAGGAGGGTGGAATGTTGACCATGGGCGCGCTGGTGCGCGATACCGATGTGGAGTTCGATAAAAATATCCAGAGCAGGTATCACCTTATCAGCGATGTCTCTAGAGTAGTCGCCGATCCCATTGTTCGCTACCGGGGTACGGTGGTGGGTTCGCTGTGCCACAACGACCCCTCCGGCGACTGGCCCGCCGCAGCACTGGCCGCCAGGGCCCAACTGGTAATCCAGGGGAGCCGGGGTAGCAGGGTCGAAAGCATTGACGATTTCATCGTGGACAGCTTCACCACTTCGGTTGGCGAAGGGGAACTGGTGGTCGAAGTGCAGTTTCCTATACCCAGCGCTCGCACCTCCGGGGCCTACGAAAAAATTGAACGCAAAGTCGGCGACTTTGCTACTGCTGCCGCAGCCATCCAGATCGAGCTAACCGAAGCTGGCATGATCAAAGATGTCGGGGTTGCAGTCACGGCAGTAGCCCAAAAACCCCTGCGCGTAGCAGAGGCCGAGAACATCCTGCGCGGCGAAAAACCCACCCTGGACTTGATCCGTGCCGCTGCCGCCGAAGCGGCCAAGATTGCCGATCCCAACCCCGATGCACGCGGATCAGCAGCGTACAAGAAAGATATGGCCAGGGTGCTGGTGGGTCGTGGGTTGATCAAAACGCTGGGGCGTCTGGGTGTGGTCGTCGCTTAGCAATAAGGGTGCTCAGGGTTAAGCACTCAAAGTTCACTAAACGTTTTCGGAGAAACATTATGGAGATAACCTTGCTGATCAATGGCGCGGAGAAAAAGCTCAACGTCGAGCCGCGCACCTTGTTGGTTCACGCCATTCGCGATGCGGGTCTGACCGGAACCCATATCGGCTGTGACAGTTCGTCGTGTGGGGTCTGCACCGTGGTGCTCGACGGCAAGACTGCCGTCAAGAGCTGCACCATGTTCGCCGTGCAGGCCGAAGGCCATGCCATCACCACCATCGAAGGCATGGCCAATGGGGGAAAATTGCATCCGCTGCAACAAGCCTTCTACGACCAGCACGGCTTGCAGTGCGGTTACTGCACTCCTGGCATGATCATGTCGGCCCATGCCTTATTGCAACACAACCCCAGTCCCAGCGAGGACGAGATTCGCTTTGGTTTGTCGGGCAACCTCTGCCGTTGCACTGGCTATCAAAATATCGTCAAAGCGGTACAACAAGCAGCCCAGATGCTGCAACAACCCGTGGGTACGGCGGCAGACGATTGATTGCCGATAGTCTATGGTCAATAGCCAAAAAGCGTTTTAACTGTCGGCCATCAGCCATCAGCACAACTGAAAGGAGCACACATGTCCGTTGAATCCACCAACCTCGAGCCCAAGGGCATCCAGGGGCTTGGCAAGGCCATCAAGCGCAAGGAGGATCCCCGCTTTATCGTGGGCAAGGGCGGCTACCTCGACGATATTAACCTACCCGGTATGTTGCATATGGCTCTGGTGCATAGCCCTTACGCCCACGCCAGGATTCTCAGCATTGACACCTCCGAAGCCCTCAAGATTCCAGGGGTCAAGGCCGTCATTACTTCCAGGGAACTCGCTGGGGCCAGCCTGGCCTGGGTGCCTACCCTGGCCGGTGACAAACAGATGGTGCTGGCCGATGGCAAGGTGCTCTACCAGTACCAGGAAGTGGCAGCGGTGTTTGCCGAGACCCGTCAGGCAGCCGCCGATGGCGCCGCTGCCGTGCAGGTAGATTACTTGCCCCTCGAGGTGGTGGTAGACCCGTTCAAGGCCACCGACCCCAGTGCCCCCGTGTTGCGCGAGGACATACAGGGCAAAATGACCGGAGCCCACGGGCCACGCCGTCACGACAACCACATCTGGACCTGGGATGTGGGTTCCAAGGACGAAACCGACAAAGCCCTTGCACAGTCCGAAGTGCGCATCAAGCAGCACATGGTCTATCCGCGCAGCCATCCCGCGCCGCTCGAGCCCTGCGGCTGCATCGGCGACATGAACAAAGCCACCGGGCGGCTCACGGTTTACATGACCAGCCAGGCCCCTCACGCCATTCGCACAGTTCTCTCGCTGGTGACTGGCATCCCCGAGAACAACATCCGGGTCATCTCACCCGACATCGGCGGCGGCTTTGGCAACAAGGTTCCGGTCTATCCAGGCTACGTCTGCGCCATCGTGGGCAGCATCGTGCTGGGAGCCCCAGTCAAGTGGGTCGAGACCCGCACCGAGAATCTCACCACTACCGGCTTCGCCCGCGACTACCACATGGACATCGAGATCGGGGCCACCAGGGACGGCAGAGTGACCGCCATGAAGGTCTATACGCTGGCCGACCACGGGGCTTTCGATGCTGCCGCCGACCCCAGCAAATACCCCGCCGGCCTGTTCTCCATCTGCACCGGCTCCTACGACTTCCAGAAGGCCTACGCCGAGGTGGAGGCGGTGTATACCAACAAGGCACCGGGCGGGGTGGCCTACCGTTGCTCCTTCCGCGTGACCGAGGCCAGCTACCTGATCGAGCGCAGCATGGATGCGCTGGCTCTCGAGTTGAAGATGGATCCCGCCGAGCTGCGCCTTAAGAATTTCATCCAGCCGCAGCAGTTCCCCTACCCCTCGGCACTGGGCTGGACGTATGACTCCGGCGACTACGAGAAAACCCTGAAGGTTGCACTGGATCGTATTGGCTACTCCGAGTTGCGCAAGGAACAAGCCGAGAAGCGGGCCAGGGGTGAACTGATGGGCATCGGTATCTCCACCTTCACCGAGATTGTGGGGGCCGGGCCATCCAAGGACTTCGACATCCTGGGCCTCAAGATGTTTGATGGGGCCGAGATCCGCATACACCCCTCGGGATCGGCCATCGTGCGAGCAGGAACCCGTCATCAGGGCCAGGGGCACGAAACCACCTGGGCCCAGATTGTCTCCGAAGAACTCGGGCTGGACGTGGACAAGATCATCGTCGAGGAGGGTGATACCGACACGGCCCCCTACGGTCTGGGTACTTACGCCAGCCGCTCCACCCCCACAGCAGGCGGCGCGATGGTGTTGGGCGCACGGCGCATCCGCGAAAAGGCCAGGAAAATTGCTGCCCACCTGTTGGAAGTTGGCGAAGGCGACATAGAGTGGGCCGACAAAAAGTTTGCGGTCAGGGGCGTACCAGGCAAAAGCGTGACCATGAACGAGGTGGCCTTTGCAGCCTACACCAACCTGCCACCCGATCTGGAACCAGGACTGGAGACTACCTACTATTACGATCCGCCCAACCTGACCTTCCCCCACGGGGCCTACATTTGCGTGGTGGAAATTGACCAGGGCACCGGCGAGGTCAGGGTACAGCGTTTTGTAGCGATTGACGACTGCGGCACCATCATCAACCCGATGATCGTCGAAGGGCAGGTGCATGGCGGCCTGACCGAAGGTTTTGCCATCGCTTTCATGCAGGAGATCGCCTTCGACAATCAGGGAAACCACCTCGCGTCCAATTTCACCGACTACCTGCTGCCCACTTCCCTTGAAACACCCAGATGGGAGACCGGCCACACCGTGACCCCCAGCCCACATCACCCTATCGGGGCCAAAGGCGTGGGCGAGTCGCCTACCGTGGGCAGCCCGGCGGCCTTCGTGAATGCTGTGGTGGATGCGCTGGCCCACCTGGGCGTACGCCACATTGATATGCCGATCACCCGCGAAAAGGTCTGGAAGGTCTTGCGCCAGGCCGGGGTGGATTCATTCTAAGAGTCTATAGCTTATAGTTGGCAGTGAACCAGGTTGTTTCTGGACATCGGCTACCGGCTACAGGCTACCTGCGAGGTTGATAATGAAACTCGAGTACAACGGGCAAGAAAAGGTACAGGCCAGCCTCGAGACCGTCTGGGGCTTCATCCAGGATCCCAACAAAGTGGCCTCCTGCCTGCCCGATCTTAAGTCGGTAGATATCAAGGACGACAAGAACATGGTCGCTACGGTGGGTGTGGCGGTGGGGCCGGTGCGCGGTTCTTTCAGGTTCAACATCGAACTCGACCCCCGCCCTGAAGAAAACAAGATGCTGGTACGCATCCGGGGTGGCGGTCTGGGCAGCGCGGTAGACCTGATTGCCAGCGCCAATATCAACGGCCAGGACAACCAAACCACCCTGCTCGACTGGAACGGGGTTGCCAGCGTGAGCGGCCCCGCCGCCACGGTGGGCGGACGGGTGCTGGATGCCCAGGCCAAAAAGCTGATCGAGACGGTGTTTGCCAATATGGGTAAGAAGATGGGCCAGGCCTGAAACAAACTGGCAAGGAGCCCTCCAGTAGTTTCAAACCACCTGCACTCCTCTTCTGCCGACCAGTAAAACTGGTAGTCAGCAGTGGTCAGGTTGTGAATAACGATAGGATTCGTACAATACCCAGGCCCTCTTGGGTTCCATCGAGATCCAGCTCACTCGACCTCGTTGCACCCGGAAGCGGACTTCACTCAAGGCATCCACAAGTTCCGTGCCCTCGGGTAAGGCTACCGGCAATTCCAAGGAACGTTCGACCCGGGAATTATTTAACACCACCAGCACCTGCTCACCATCCAGGGCACGCACAAAGCTGAAAACCCGATCCTCAGCGTGGTTGAAGCTGAACACTCCGCTGCGCAATACTGGGTTTTCCCGCCGCAACCGAAGCAGGCACTTGACTTGGGTGCGAAGCTCAAGGTTCCACTGATCCGCCGCCCAGACCATCGGCCTGCGGCAGTCGGGGTCATTGTAGCCCTCCATGCCATTCTCGTCACCGTAATAGATCATCGGCACGCCTGGATAGGTCAACAGAAAGGTGAATAACAGCTTGGCCTGACGCTCGTCACCACCGCACTCGGTCAGCACCCGCGCCGTGTCGTGACTGCCCAGCAAGGTCAGCATCCCAGCCTCCGCGTCTTGCGGCATCCGCTCGCGCAGCAAGCTCAGCGCACGGGCAAAGCTATCGGCGGCCAGGGCGTTCTTGAGAAAGAAGTCGAAGAGCAGGTCACGCAGGCGGTAGTGCATGGCCCCGTCAAAGCTGTCTCCTTGTAGCAAGGGCCAGGGATCACGCCACTCCTCGGCTACCAGATAAGCGTCTGGATACTGGTGCTTGACCACAGGGCGTAGCCTGCGCCAGAAATCGGTTTCGATTTCGTAGGGCACGTCCATGCGCCAGCCGTCCACGCCCCGCCCCAGCCAGTGCAGCACCACCCGCCGCACAAAGCTTTCAACCTGGGAGTTGCGGGTATTCAGACGGGGCAGCCAGCCCACCCCGCCACAAGTCGCGTAGTTAGGTGGTTCCTGCTGAAGGGGAAAACCATAGGGCATGAACCAGTCTTTGTACTTCGATCTTTCCCCATTCAGCAGCAGATCTTGAAAGGGAGCAAACCCAGTTCCGCAGTGGTTAAATACCCCGTCCAGCACCACCCGAATCCCTCTGTGGTGGGCCTCGACGATCAGTCGGTCAAAGGTCGCGTCGTCACCGAACGCAGGGTCAATCTGAAAGTAGTCGTAGATATCGTACTTGTGGTTGGTAGCGGCCTTGAAGATGGGCGTCAGGTAGATCGCGTTGCAGCCCAGATCGGCGATGTAGTCCAGACCCTGGATCACACCATCCAGATCACCACCAAAGAAATTGTCGCGGGTGGGCAAGTCCCCCCAGGCAGCCGTGCCGGGGGGGTCATTGGCGGCATTTCCGTTCTTGAAGCGTTCGGGGAAAACCTGATAAAACACTGCGTCGCGAACCCAGGTAGGAATCTCCACACGCTACTCCGTCTAGTCCTTCAGTCCGGTATTGGTGATCCCGGCAATAAACTGTTTCTGGGCGGCCAGGAAGGCCACGATAGCGGGTAGGGTGACGATGGTGGCGGCAGCGGTCAGCAGCGTCCAGAAAACCCCGTACTGCCCCTGGAACATCGCCAGCCCCACCTGCACGGTGCGCATCTCGGTGGAGTTGGTGACCAGCAAGGGCCACAAAAAATCGTTCCAGGCGAAGAGGAAGGAGAAGATCGCGCTGGCCGCGATCACTGGGGTGGAGAGCGGAAGGATGATGCGGAAGAACAGGGTGAATCGCCCGGCCCCATCAATCCAGGCGGCCTCCTCGAGTTCCCTTGGGATGGTAAGGAAATACTGCCTGAACAAGAAGATCGCAAAGGCGCTAACCGCACGGGGAATGATCAGAGCGTTGTAGGTGTCAATCCAGCCCAACCAGTTCACGACCAAAAAGCTTGGGATCAGGGTTACCGGGAATGGAATCATCATGGTACCCAGCACCAGAAAAAACAGCACATCCCGACCAGGGAAGCGCATGCGTGCAAAAGCGTAACCAGCCATTGCCGAGAGCAGGGTTTGAGCCAACACAATCCCCGCAGTCATGATCGTGCTGTTGAGAAAGAAGCGTGGGAACGGGGCGGCTGCCCAGGCTTTGACATAGTTCTCCCACTCGAAGTGGGTGGGCAGCAGCAGCGGGGGTTGATACAGGGCCGGCTCCGGTTTAAGCGAGGTAGTCAGCATCCACAAAAAGGGCATGGCCGAGAGGAAGGCCCCTGCCATCAACAGCAGATGCACTACGCTCAGCCGCAGGCCCACCTTCCACTTAGCGATCAACCTGTCCACCCCCACGACTAAAGCGGAATTGAAGTACCGTGACCACAAAAATCAGGGCAAACATCACATAGGCGATGGCCGAAGCGAAACCCAGCTCGCTATAGCGGAAACCATAGCGGTAGAGGTAGTAGCCCATAACATCAGTGGCAGTCAGCGGCCCCCCGGCGGTCATCACATAAACCAGATCAAAGACCTGGAAGGCATCAATCAGCGCAGTCACCACCAAGAAAAAGGTGGTCGGAGCTAACAGCGGTAGAGTGATGTAGCGAAACTGCTGCCAGGGGCTGGCCCCATCAATCGCAGCGGCCTCATAGTAGGTTTTGGGGATGCTCTGCAGGGCCGCTAAATAGACCACCATGTTGAAACCCACCCGCTTCCAGATGCCCACCAGAATCACTGCCGCCAGCGCCCAAGCGGGGTCGCTAAGCCAAGACGGGCCAACTATGCCTACCCCACCCAGGCCCCGGTTGATAACCCCCTGGGTGGGGTCGAAAAGGTACTTCCAGACTACTCCGGTTGCGACCGTGGGGGTGATGACTGGGAGAAAGTACAGTACCCGGTAGAAGGCTCGCCCCCGGATGGGCTGATTGAGCAACACCGCCACGCCGACCCCCAGCAGCAAGGCCGTGAGGGTAACTCCTGCTGCGTAGACCAGCGTGACCCGCAGGGCGTTCCAGAACTCGCCGGAGCCGATCAAACGGGCGTAGTTCTCCAGCCCCACAAACGTGCGCTGGGGGTTGAGGCCATTCCACTCAAATAGTGAAAGGTAAAGCGAGTAAAGGGCGGGGTAGAAGTTGAAGGTTCCCAGCACCGCGATGGATGGTAACAAGAAGATCAGGGCTGGCCCCCACTCCGACGGGGTTCGCCCCCGGTGAGGCTGTTCTGACGACGCCCTCAGGCGACGAACCCCGTTCATGGCTCACGCTCCTTGGCTTAGCGAAGCAGTGGGGTAATTTCCTGGGCAGCTCGGTTGAGCGCGTCCTGTGGGCTCAACCGGCCCAGCAAGGCTTCCTGTACGTAGCGGGCAAAAATGTCGGAGATCTGCGGATAGCGGGTGACTGGGGGCCGGGGGCGCGCTACCGCCATCGAGTCCACAAAGGGCCGCATCAGCGGGCGCGCGTTACCCACCCAGGCGCGGTAGGCGGGGTCGCTGGCAACCGAACGCCTTACTGGCAAAAAACCGGTATTGCGGTTCCACTCTACTTGTACGGGGGTGCTGCTGAACCACTGGATGAAGTTCCAGGCAGCCCGTACCGTGGCGGCCTCGCTGCTTTGGAAGATAAAAACCTGTTCGCCGCCCATGTTGGTGGCGGCTCGGCCCCCCGGTGCGAAGGGGAAGGCCGCTGCACCCAGCTCGAAATTGACCTGCTGGGGAAAGAATTGGGTCATCCAGGAGCCGTCCATCACCATCGCCGCCTCACCACGCCCGAACAAGCCCCACGGGGCCACGGTCGCGACCTTCTCCTTCTGCACTAAGTCCACCAGGAATTGCAGAGCCCGCACCCCCTGGGCCGAGTTGAAAGCCGGGGCAGTGTTGTTGGCATTGAGGAATTCGGCCCCTGCCCCCCAGAAGTAGACCTGGGTCTGCCAGGTGGTGCCTTCACCACCCTGCGTGAAGAGCTCAATGCCCCACTTGCCGGTGCGCTCCTTGATCTGGCGGGCGAAGCTTAGCAGCTCGTCCCAGTTGCGTGGAGGGCGGTTGGGGTCGAGTCCGGCCTGGCGGAACAGATTCTTGTTCCAGAACAGCCCCAGGTTGGATGCGCTAACCGGCAGGCTATACCGCCGCCCCTGGAAGACGCCGTAGACCAGCGGGCCGGCGAAGTAGTCGGCGAGGTTGAGGGTGCCCTGGCGGATGTAGTCATCGAGCGGAGCCAGTGCCCCGCTGCGGGTGAGCAGGGGCATGGCCACCAGGTCGGATATGGCCATGGTGGGAGTCTGGCGGGCCGTGATCGCGGTTTGAAGCTTAGTGAGCAGTTCACTGCCGGGCACAAACACGGCCTCGATGCTCACGCCTGGGTTGTCTTTCTGGTACCGCTCAATCAGGGCCTGCAGGGCCTGGCCGTTGGCCCCATCCCAGTAATGCCAGAAGGTCAACTTCTGGGCCACGCCCAAGCCGAGGAGCATCACTAGAGCAAACACGACTGCCTTAAACCAGGTTCCTTTCATATCTGCCTCCACAAGGTTAGAAGGTTGGAAAGATTTCCACCGATTGGCCGCCGCAGATGGTGTAATTATTGCCCTGCGACCAGGTGGTGTCGTTGATCAACGGCTTGTACTGTACGCAGGTGCCTGTGGGGATGCGTTCAGTTTGCCACGTCCAAGCGTCGGGGCCTTCGTTGTGGGCGCCACGGCCTTTGTCCCACCACAACGGATACTGGCTGCCGCGAATGAAGACTGAGTTGCCCCAGCCCACGTTGTAGCGCACCTTGATCTTGGTTACGGTGGTGCTGGGTGGGCTGAAAGCGGCCACGCTGCCAGGCACGAAGATCGCGGCCTGCTTAGCGTCCAAGGTCAGGCTGATCTGTTTGCCGGTAACCCCGCCCGACTGTACAGTGACGGTCTGACCCGTGTTGAGAAGGTTGGTCAGTACCGTGCCTACGGCCAGGGTGCTCTCGGCGCGTAACGGGATAGTACGGGATTGGGCCGACCAGGCGTTGGTAAAGGTCGCAATGGCTTCTTGCCCACTGCTATCCACCCGGCGGGAGAAGGCATAGACCTGTGCGTCCTTCCACATCTCGCGCTGGGTGCCTCGCCGCAAAGCGATGTAGTCCTTGCGGAGTTGAGCCAGGCGCTGGATGTGTTTGTATATGTTGTGGTTTTGATCGTAGCTAGTGAGCATCTCGCGGTTGTGCTCGTTGGCAATGCCCGACCACTCCTTGGGACGCCCATCGCCGTAATAGGCTTGCTCAGTGGCATAGTACACATCGGGAATCCCACGCGCGGCAAAGATGAAGCTCAGGGCCAGACGCAACCGCCGCCAATCATCATCCCCGACAGTTAGAAAGCGATCGCGATCGTGGTTATCGATAAAGGTAACCAGCCGCAGGGGATTTTGGTATTTGTAATCCTGGGCAAACAGATCGCCCAGCTTGTTCATGCTCTGGTCGTAGGCGAACACGTCCCGTATGGTGAAGAACAGCGGGAAGTCCAGCACTCCCCACATGTAGCGCTGGTAGTCTGAGACGTAATCCACGCTGCCCTCGAAGACCTCGCCAAAGCTTGGTTTACCGAGGGCCAGTTCAAACTCCTGTAAGAACCACTTGGGCATCCCGCGGGCCACATCCACCCGTGCAGCGTCAAACCCTACCGTGTTAAACCAGTTTTGGTAGGCGCTGATGATGGCCGCTTTGGCTTCTGGATTGGCTTGATCCAGATCGTCCAACCCACCCAGATCAAAGTTTTCGACCTGATACTGGTTGTTCCAGTCAGTAATGTTGCCGTTGTGGTGGTACCAGTTGGGGTTGTTGAAGGGGGCAGCAGGAGCGTTGCTGGGGGGGTTGTATGCGGTCGCCCGAGGATCGAGGAAATCTCCGGTGTGGTTGGGTACCACGTCCAAAATCACCGCGATCCCGTTGGCGTGGGCCAGGTTGACAAACTCCTGGAGCTTGGCGGTACTGCCAAAATGGGGGTTGGGGGCGTTGTAGTCATAGGTGAAATACCCGTGATAGCCGCCCTCGCCACCGTCCTTGCTAACAGCTTGCTCATCGGAAGCCGGCGATAT
>NZ_CALMCQ010000242.1 GCF_937863175.1 uncultured Meiothermus sp.
CCGAACCCATGCCCCTGTTTCGTTGGCTCTCTGGCTGTATATGATAAAAGCCTACACCCAAACCTCGGCTCTTGAAACAATTCGCCATAGCCGCTATAGTTGTCAGTTGGCTGGGTCAAAAGACCCGAGTCGTTTGATGGACTGCACCTGCATCCCGGACGGCTCACTGGAGAGTGTGGTCATGTACGCAATCATCAAGACGGGTGGTAAACAATACCGCGCAGAGGCTGGGAGCAAGCTGCGTGTAGAGAAACTCGAGGCCAACCCCGGTGATACCCTGGAATTCGATGCCTTGATGCTGGGCGGCGAGAAGACCGTGTTGGGTAACCCCACCGTACCCGGGGCCAAAGTGGTGGTCGAGGTAGTTGATCATGGCAAGGGTAAGAAAGTGGTGGTAGCCAAGTTCAAGGCCAAGATCCACTACCGCCGTAAGCGGGGCCACCGCCAGCCCTATACCGAGATTATGGTGAAGGAGATTCGCGCTTAACTTCGCCGAAGGCCTGAGGTCTAAAGCCGAATGCTAACCCTAGCTTTCAGCCTTTAGCTTCCAGCCTTCAGCGCTCCGAAGGAGCACACTATGGCACATAAAAAAGGTCTGGGTTCAACCAAAAACGGGCGCGACAGTCAGGCCAAGCGCCTGGGGGTTAAGCGTTTTGAAGGTCAGATGGTCAGGGCCGGTAACGTGCTGGTGCGTCAGCGCGGCACCAAGTTCCGGGCCGGCGAGGGTGTGGGGCAGGGCCGCGACCACACGCTTTTTGCCCTGGTGGATGGGGTGGTGGAGTTTGCCGACAAGGGCCGTATGGGCCGTTTTGTCCGGGTCAATGCTGAATTGGCCAGGGCTGGCGACTAAACTGCGCCGATAGCCGAAGGCTGAAGGCCAAAGGCAGCCTGCCTTAGCTTTCGGCCTTCGGCTTTTAGCGAACAGCCATGTTCAGAGATATCCTCGAGATTACTGTCACCGCCGGGCGTGGGGGCGATGGCTGCATTAGTTTTTGGCGTGAGAAGTACATCGCCAAAGGTGGCCCCGACGGGGGCGATGGCGGCGAGGGCGGTTCCATTATTTTGCGGGCGCTAGCCCAGGTAGATTCGCTTTCCAACCTTTCCAAGCGGGTGTATAAGGCCGAAAACGGCCAGCACGGAATGGGCAAAGGGCTGTTTGGCAGGTCGGGCAAAGACCTGTTGATCGAAGTGCCCAGAGGAACACGGGTTTACAATTCCGAGACCGGGGAGCTGCTGGCCGACCTGATAGAGGAGGGCCAGACTTTTGTGGCTGCCAAAGGGGGGAAGGGTGGCTGGGGCAACCCCCGTTTTGTAACGTCCACCCGCCAGGGGCCCCGCTTTGCCGAGGCCGGCGAGGAGGGTGAGAAGCGCAAACTGCGCCTCGAGCTGATGCTGCTGGCCGATGTGGGCCTGGTGGGCTATCCCAACGCTGGTAAAAGCAGCCTGCTGGCCGCTCTGACCCAGGCCCAGCCCAAAATTGCCAGCTACCCTTTCACCACCCTCTCGCCCAATCTGGGGGTGATAGAACGCAACCTCGAGCGCATCACCATGGCCGACATCCCCGGCATCATTGAGGGGGCAGCCCAGGGCAAAGGCCTGGGCCTGGAGTTCCTGCGCCACATCGCCCGTACTCGAGTTTTGCTCTATGTGCTCGATGGCGCCGACCAGCCGGTACAGACCCTGCAAACCCTACAGGCCGAACTGCGGGCCTACAACCCCGAACTGCTCTTTCGCCAGGGGCTCATAGCCCTTAACAAAAGCGATCTGCTGCCGTCTGAGGCGGTTGGGGCCCTGGTGAGCGAGGTGAGCAGGACAGGCTTGCCGGTGCTGCCCACCTCCACCCAGACCCGCCAGGGCCTATCTGAATTGGTGGACGCACTTTTTGCCCTGGTGCAGGCTGCCCCCAAACCAAAAATGGAACCGCCCAAACCGGAACCCGAGTTCACGGCATACATCAAGGTGACTGAGGTAGAAGATGGGGTGTTTGAACTCGAGGCCCCCCAGGTGCAGCGCCACCTGGATCGGCTTAAGGGCGACCTGATGGAAGCCTCGGGCTATTTGCAGGAGCTGTTCAAGCGTTACCGGGTCGAACAGGCCCTCAAAGCCAACGGGGTTCGGGCGGGCGATACCGTGCGCCTTGGACGGCACGAGTTCGAGTATATTCCCGAGACCAGGCAGTAAGGCATCTAGCGGGCAGGCTCCTGGCCTGAAATCGGAAAATTACACCCGGGTCACCCTGAGCGAAGCGAGGGGTCTGGTGCTGTGCTGCGCTGAAAACCGTTGACCTGGACGC
>NZ_CALMCQ010000243.1 GCF_937863175.1 uncultured Meiothermus sp.
AGGGCGGGCAGCGGCAGCTCCTCCAGCACCCCCAACTTCTGCGGCTTGGGGGCAGCCAGACTGGCGACGCGCTTGGCCCAAGGGTAGCGGTAGTATTCCAAACGCTTGGCCCTGATCGGCGGGCGGTCTTGGGCGAAGATCACCACGCTGCCCTTGGGCAACTGGCGCACCTCGGCGGGGGTGATCAGGGGGCGCTGGCGGAAGGTCTCGCGCCGGGTGTGGTCGGTGCCGAAGCCGCCCGAGTCCACCCGAAGGCTCTCGTCCACCTCCACCAGCGTCACCTCCCCGGTCATCTCGCTGATGTACTCGGCGGTGGCCTTGTCGCGGGGCGGGTAGAACATCTGGGTGTGGCAGTTGTCGCGGATGGTGGCGGCGGCCTCGCGCCCGTACTTGCCCTCGAGCTGGCTCAGGCTCTGCACGTAGACCACCGCGCTCATCCCCCGGCCCGCGATGGTGGACACCAGGTCTTCCAGGCGCGGCACCGGGACGCGCCCGGCCTCGTCGAAGAAGAAGACCACCGGCGTGCTCCCGGAGTGCCCCTCGTCGCCGTAGCGGATCAGCGCGTCGATCATCCCCAACTGGATGACCTGCAAGGCCTTGGCGGTGAAGCGCAGGGTGGACTCCTTGAAGACCAGGTAGAGGCTGGTGGAGCCGGTGATCAGGTCGGCGGCCCGGAAGTCGGAGCCGGAGGTCATGCGCAGGATGCCCTCGGAGAAGAGCGGGCGCATCCGGGTGACCAGGTTCATCCAGGAGGAGTTCAGGAAGCGGTCGCTGCTCATGTCCTCGGGGCTGAACTGCTCGGGGGTCTTGCCCAGGAAGTCCACCAGCGCCCTGCGAATCTGGGGGTCGTTCAGGGCATGGAGCTGGCGCACGTACCCCGACAGCCCCAGCGCGGTCAGCCCGCGCAGGTAGGCCAGGGTGGGCTGTCCCAGCCTCCGCGCCGCCAGCATCCCGGCGAAGAGCGCGTTGGCGGCCCGCTCGGCGAAGATGCGCTCCTTGTCCTGCTCGGGCTCCAGGATCAGCAGCGCGGCGGCGTGCAGCCCCTCGTCGGTGTGGCCCAGCTCGAGGAAAGGGTCGTAGCGGTCGCCGAAGCCGGAGGGGTCGAGCACCCGCACCTTGCTGAAGCGCTGGCGGTGCCCCGCCGTCTTCTGGTAGTTCTCCCCCTTGATGTCCACCGTGACCGCGCTGCCCTGCCAGCGCAGCAGGTTGGTGACCAGGTGCAGCCCCTTCCCGGCGCGGGAGGGGCCGCTGACCAGGAAGTGCCCCATCTCGCTCTGCCCGCCGGTGCCGGGCCGCACCCCGACCAGCCCCGCCTCGTGGTGGGCCAGCGCCACCCCCAGGTGCTCCTGGCCGCTCGGGAGCAGCATCGCCCGCACCTCCTCCCCGGTGGCCCAGTGCTCGCGGTAGGGCAGCTCGCGGGGCGGCTCGAGGGGTCGCAACAACAAGCGCAACAGGGCAGTGACCAGCAGCCACGCCGCGCAGGCGGCGTAGGCGCTCAAGATGAGGCTGGGCGGCACCCAGCCGCCGAAATACTGCACGGCCCAGTGGGCGGCGTATCCAGCCGGGAACAGGGCCAGGGCGCGGGAGACCATAAGCGTGTTCACCGGCCCTGCTCCAGCCCGCGCTGGGGCCGCAGCTTGCGGTTGCGCCCGGAGCCTTCGGACTCCTCCCCACCGTCCAGACCCTGGCCCCCGCCTTGGGGCTTGCCGCCTCTATGCTGGAGATCCGCCTGCTCCAAGAGCCGCCCCGAGATGGGCTCGGTGTGGAGCGCCTCCCACTCCCGCTGCCACTGGCGCACCGCCGCGTCGCCCGCCGCGCGGAGCTGCCCCAGGTCGTCGCGGCTGAGGCGGGTCTCGCTGTAGACCAGCGCGTGGACGTGGGGGTGCTTCAAGTCCTGATGCACCACCGCCGTCCACTCCACCTTGGGGTCGCGCAGACGCAGCGGCTGGAGCACCGCCCGCGCCCAGTCGCGCAGCTCGCCCTCGCTCATCCGGGTTCCCGCCCAGGGGTCGGGCGAGAGGGTCATACGGTAGTGAAAGCGGGCCTGGTTCTGGGCCGCTTGGGCCTTGGCCTCGGACGGGTCTATGTCGTCTCGAGTGCGGTCGAAGCCACGGCGGGCGGTGGGAAGGACACGGAACTCCGGCTCTCCGGTGGGGTCGGGGTCGGCCTCCTTCGCCTCCTGCCTTAAGAGCCGCCGGGCCTCGCTCTCGGGGCGGTGGAAGTAGTAGCGCACCGCCGCCTGGGTGCGACCCCCGCGCCCGGCCCCGGCGGCGTACTTGGCCTTGACCACGCTGCGCCTCACCCCTCACCCCGCTCGGACGCGGGGGCCGCGACCGCCGCGAGGGCGGCCTCGAGTTCGGCGCTGGTCTTGCGGACGGCCTCCACCGCCGCCAAGTAGGAGGCACCCGAAAGCTCCTTGGCGTACTCAGCCCCGCGCCCGTCTTCGATGTGCATGGTCAGCAGGCGGCGGGTGGCGTTGGCCTCGATGCAGGCCCTGGCCAGCAGACGGCGGATGCCCGAATACTGCTCCCGGATCTCCTGGCGCAGCAGCCCCTCGAGGCGTGCCCCCAGCAGGCTGTCGAGGGACTGCTCGGCCTCCCGGCTCAAGGAGCGGGCCAGCATCTCCGAGGCCACGCTGCTCATGCTCACCGCCACTCTGGGCGAGGAGCGCTGGATGGCAGTCTGCTTGAGCTGGCGGTGGACGGTGGGTTCTACGTATATCCATATTTTTATCTTGCTCATTCATTTACAAATATACATATTTTTACATCCCTGTCAACTCTGGGGTATGGGCAGGGTCTGGCCCCGAGGATTTGCCCTTGCTGGATGGGGTGCGGGCAGGCGGGTGGCCTCGAGCTGCCCGCACTCCTTATCCTGCACTCCCTCCCTCTCCCGCACTCCCTCCCTCTCCCGTCCGCCCTCGCCCTCTCTCGCCCTCGCACGCCTCACCCCCATCCCTCGAGTCGAGCCACACCGAAAAGCAAACCCCCCATAGATTCGGGGAGTTCAAGGGTTCGAGTCCTCACCTCGAGCCTAGCCAAAAGTTGTGTTCAATACTCGAGGTCTTTACCCTGTTCTTGGGTCAACTCGGGCACTTTGAAGCTAACCTCTTTGCCCACTTGAGCAGTCACTGGTAAGTGGTCGGGGTGAGTCACGACCAAGCGCAGACTATCCCCTTGACCTTCCATCAGCAGGGCAAACTGTGGATTGTTGGCCACCAAGTTGGCAGTATGGGCAAAGCCGGGTGCAGCGGCGGCGAAGTAGCGGCTATTCCAGTTGATGTCCTGCGACTCCAAAAAGACAATGGCCTGACGCAAAACCGCGACCTGGCGGGGGTCTATAATTCCGCGCAACATACGCTGGAGGGGTTCGAGTTGACCGCTATTGGCCGAAATAGAAACTGCAATATTTCGTTCAGCGCTGACTACACGAAAGTCAAAGCCATGCCCTGTACTCTGGGCCAAGCCCTGTATGAACAGACGCTGGGTACGCCCATTGCCTTCACGGAATGGACGAACATGGTTGAGGTCGCCCAATATTTTGGCCGCACCATCAGCAAAGATCATTGCGTCGGGACTTTTAAGGCGTGGGTCGGTCTGAATATCACGGCTCAGGTGAGCTATAGCCTGTCGGATGTAGGAGGAAGGTAGAAAGACGCTCTCTCCTTTTTGCAACATTGGGCCAAGCTGCACCCGTTCCCCCTCGAGTACAACTGGCTCATGGCGCATGAACCCGGCCCACTCAAAGGTGTCTTGGAACAGATGTTTGTGGATGGCTTTCAGGTGGGCTTCGTCAAAAGTTTTGGGTATGTCGAATTGGCCCGATACAATCTCAAAACTTCGCTGCTCGACAAGGAGGTACTCGAGTTCACGCAGCTTTGACGCATCGGTGAGGCGGTGTAGGTTTTTGAGGGTTCCATTGGGCTGCAAATAGGGATCGGACATATCGAGTTCAGACACCACCAAAAGCCAGGGTTGTTGGGAAAACAGGTTTAAGAATTGGTGGTTGGTTCGCCCAAATGCTTGGCCTTTATAAGTTTGATGGCTTCTTCACTCGTAATCGTACCTTCGATCAGGGCTTGGTTGATGGGATCGGCCAGAACCTCCTCCCACGCCCTGGTGTCACCCTCCAAACGGTTGGAATGGTAAGCATGGGAAAGTGCCTCGATACGTCGCCGTTTTTCTTCTTCTGTTGCCGCTTTCTTTGGGGGCTTGACCATAGGACATTTTACCATGAATCAAGGCCAGGAGTGACCACCAAAACGGTCTCTCCTGGCCCTGTCTCCGACGATTTTCGTTCAGACTCTAGCTTGGACTAAAGGCCCAAACCATACTGTCGGCATAGTTGCTCGAGCCAATCTTAAGCCATAAAACTGAACTGCGGACTGCGTAAATTAGCGGCTTACCCCAGACTCTGAGTTGTGGTATCCCAACATGGTTATTCCTTTCTTTAGGCAACGGAATAGCTCTCAATCCGCCCATTGAGGTATCGGGCTTTCATCTGGGCGTGTCGGTTGGCGAAACGCACCGCTTGGCTTAGGCAATCAAAAGGGATAAAGGGTTCGTCATACAAAAGCGTACACGCCGCGTAGTCGCAAATCTCCAAGTGCTGCAAGTGAGGTGGGGCCTTGACCTCGTACCAGATACGGTTAACTTCCTCGGGATGAAAGGCCGAAGCCTGTTTGGTCAATCTCATGACCGCCCCGCCCCCAGCCGTGCGACAGGTTTCCCAGATCAGATGCCTACCGGCTAGGGCTCCAT
>NZ_CALMCQ010000244.1 GCF_937863175.1 uncultured Meiothermus sp.
CCTCCCCCCCGGCAGGTTCGCCCGGCAGGACTGACCTCGCGGCGGCGATGACCCGCTCAGCCACCTGGGGTACGGTCAGGTTGGCGACGCTCTGGCGGGCCGCCCGGCTCATGCGCTGGCGGGTCTCCTGGGAGCTGGACAGGGTCTTGTCGAGCGCCCGGTAGCTGGCCTCGAGGTCGTCGGGCACCAAGTGCCACCCGTTATTGCCGTCAAGGATCAGCTCCTCCACGGCCTGGCTGTAGAGGCTGCCCAGCATGGGCAGCCCGCAGGCCAGGGACTCGTTGACCACCAGGCCCCACTCGTCCGCCAAGGTCGGGAAGACCGAGAAGTCCGCCTCGGCGTAGGCCTCGGCCACCCGCTCGTAGGGGACGGCCCCCTTGCAGACCACCTTGAGGTTGGGGGGGTAGACCTCCTGCTCGATCTCCCGGCGCAGGGGGCCGTCGCCGATCAGGGTGAACTCGAGCGAGCGCTGGGGGTGTAGCTCGGCCCAGCGGCGCACGACCTGTAAGAAAAGGCCCAGCCCCTTGAGCGGGATCAGTCGGCCCACGTAGACCAGGCGCGAGGCCAGCGCCGCAGGGGCCTCGCGCCGCTCGGCAACCGGCTCGAACAGCCGGGTGTCGCAGGCGTAGGGCACGTGGAAGACGGGCACCCTGATGGGGGCGACCGAGCGCAGGTAGCGCTCCCCGCTCTGTCCGTTGACGATAAACCCGTCGGCCCCCCGCAGCAGCCACCTGCGCAGCAGGTTCCGCAGCCTCCCGCGCCCCTGCTCGCTGCTCTCGGAGAGCGTGGCCCAGATGACCAGCCGGGAGCGCGGGTTGAGCATGCGGTATATCCGGGCGAACACGGTTCGGAGCCCCAGTTCCCCGGAGATGACCAGGTCGGGACGGCTGCGCCACAACTGCGGCAGGGTGTCGTAGGGGACGTGGACGTACACGCTGTCCTCGAACCCCTTGGGGTGCTTCCAGGGCTGACGGAACATCCAGCTCTTCTGCCGCACCACGTCAATGCGGCCCCAGCGGGCCTCCCACTCGCGGTTGGGCTCCATTTCGGTCGAGATCAGCACCCGGAACTGGGCGAATGAGGCCCCCAACCGCTCGAACAGCGGCACTTTATAGGGAGGGATAAAGTTGGTGAGGAGGGTAAGGCGACGGTTATCCATGATGCTGACCTCGACGTGAAGTGGGTGGCGGCCCGGAGGTGCGGCCACCGCAGTGTGAGGTTAGGGTGTGCGTATTAAGTTCTTGTAAAGTTACTGCCGGACGGCGGGTCTTCCGGCGTTAAGGCTTAACAGGGCTCCGACCTGCCCGATTCCGGCACCGAGGTACTGGTCGAAATCGTTGCCAAAGAGGGGTTCATCCGTCAGCGCGGCGTGGGTAGTCCTAAGGGTTAGCCCTACCTCGGCCCATCTGACGCAGATTGTGGGGGGCTGATGGGATAGGCTGGAAAGGTGGGAGGGTTTCGCAGTCGCCTGAGCCTCAGCTTGGTGCTGGTGGCGGTGCTGACGGCCGGGCTGGTGGGGGGGCTGGCCTACTAGCGCTTCGCCCAGTCGCTCGGTGCCGAACTCGACCGGCAGCTCGCCCAGGATATGGCCAAGGTCGCCAGGGGGGTCATCTACCGCGATGGTCTGGTCGGCCTCGACCCGCTCCGGCTGACGCATCCGCTCGACAGCCCCCTAGGCCGCTACCGGGTGATCCGTGACAGGCAGATCTCCTTCGAGGTGGGCGGGCGCTTCCCCGAGGGTCAGCCTGGCTGGGTCTTCGCCCGACGGGAACTCGAGGGCGGCTTCATCCTCGAGGGTGCCCTCGACACCGCCGACCGCCGCAGTGCCCTGACCACCCTGACCCAGACGGTGCTGCTGGCCCTGCCGGTCTCGCTGGCTCTGACCCTGGGGATCGCCTACGTGCTCTTCAACTACCTCATGCTGCCCATCCGCAAGCTCACCGAGGCCAGCCACGCCGTGGCCCAGCAGCGTTTCCCCGAGCCCCTCCCGGTGCCCCCCGGAAACGACGAGGTCTCCGACCTGGCCAACAGCTTCAACCGCATGTCGGCGGCGGTGAAGGGCTTCCTGGAGCGCGAGCGCAGCTTCGCCCGCTACACCTCGCACGAGCTGCGCACCCCGCTGGCCACCCTCCGCGTGCAGATCGAGGCCCTCGAGCAGGGCCTGATGTCCAGGGAGGAGACCCTCCCCACCCTCAAGGCCACCGTGGGGCGGCTCGAGCGCATCCTGGCCGGGCTCCTGGCCCTGACCCGCAGCCCCCAGAGCGAGCCCGAGCCCCTCGAGGCCGGGGCGCTGCTCAAGGCCACGCTGAGCGGCCTGTCGCCGCAGGAGCGCTCGAGGGTCGAGGTCTCCGGCGAGACCCAGGCCCTGATCCTCGGCTACGACGGGCTGTTGCAGCAGGCCTTGGGGAACCTGATCCACAACGCCCTCAAGTACAGCGCCGACCCCGTGCGGGTCGAGGTCAGCAACGGCGCGGCGGTGCAGATCCGGGTGCAGGATCGCGGCCCCGGCGTCCCCGAGGCCAAGCTCGACAAGCTGGGCGAGCCCTTCCTGAGGCTCCAGCCCCAGACCCCCGGCGTCGGGCTGGGGCTGGCCCTGGTGCGGCACGTGGCCTCGGTGGTGGGCGGCACC
>NZ_CALMCQ010000245.1 GCF_937863175.1 uncultured Meiothermus sp.
CGTCGCGGTCGGTTCCGGTAAAGCGGCTGTCCAGGCGCCCCACGGTCTTGCGCTCGAGGCGGAGGAGTTCTTTGGTAAAGCGCGTGATCTCCAGGCGCAGGTTACAGGCCAGCACGTAATCTTCCGCCAGGCCGGTATACCGCGAGAGCTTCTGGGCGATGCGCTGCTGGTCGGCAGATGCTAGTCTGCTGCCCTGCATCAGGGCCAGGGTGTACTCGCCCTCGGCGAAGGCTTCCACTTCTTGCAGGAGGCTTGGCAGCGGTTTGCGCTGGAGGTCTTTGGGGAGCTTCTGATGATACCAGGCGGTCGCGCTAAAGGTGGGTAGAAACAGAAGGTGGGCCAGGTCGTTGCCGGGGTTGAAGCGGGCGGTGGAGAAGTCCAGAATGCTGCTGACCAGCAGGATGCCGTTCAGGTACATCCCATGCCGCTCCTGCAAATAGCCCGACAAGCCAGCAGCCCGCGTGGTTCCGTAACTCTCGCCGATCAGGTACTTGGGGCTGGTCCAGCGCCCGTAGCGGGTGGTGTAGAGCCGGATAAACTCCCCGACGCTCTCGAGGTCGCGCTTGAAGCCGTGGTACTCCCGGGTCTTCTCCCCCTCCACCATGCGGCTGTAGCCGGTGCCGACCGGATCAATAAACACCAGGTCGCTGTCCTCGAGCAGGGTGTGCGGGTTGTCCACCAGGCGGTAGGGGGGCGGCGTGAGCGCCCCGGCGTCGCCCATCTCGACCCGTTTGGGGCCGAGCAGGCCCAGGTGGAGCCAGACCGACGACGAGCCAGGCCCGCCGTTAAACGAAAAAGTGATGGGGCGCTGGCCCAGGTCGCGCACACCCTCCCTGGTGTAGGCGATAAAGAAGACGGTGGCTTTGGGTTTGTGACCCTCGACGGTTTCATCTTTTGCGACTTCTTCCCGCAGCACGATGGTTCCGCAGGTGACGCTGTAGCGCAGCTCCTGGCCGCCCAGACGGATGCTGTGCTGGCTAACGGTGAGCTGGTCCTGGGGGGCGGGTTTCGCCTCGGCGGTTTTGGCTTCTTCAGGCATGGGTCAATACTAAGGGCAAACTGTGGCGGGCCGATAGCGGATGGTCAACCCCAATCGGCGCAGGGTTTGAACCCTGAACCTGCTCACAGCCCATCCTTATCTGAGGCAAAGAATCCTGCGATACCCTGTTCGGGATGATGTCGAGATGGAAGTACAGCCTAGGGATTGCTGTGATGTTGGGCTCCTTGGGGTTGACCCAGGTCGCACCCGTTGCGGCGCAATGGTTAGACCAGATGCGCCTGGCCCATGGTGGGCAGGCCCTGGCGAACCTGCGAACCTATCGGGAAACCGCCACCCTCACGACCTTTACCGGGCCGCAACCGGAAAATCAATTGACGGTGGTTTCCTATGTAGATTTTCCGTCCAACCGGCTGCGGGTGGAGTATCGGGATGGCCCCAACCTGATCCAGGTGGTTCAGGTCTCGCCTGCTGGAGGCCAGAGCTGGAGTGTCATTACCGGAAGCAGGGCCCTCGAGGCCACCCTCACCCAGGAACTGCGGAATGGACTGTTCCAGACCTGGTATGGCCTGCGTCTGGGTGGCAGCGGAAGGGAGCAGGCCCGGCTGTTGGGGCGTCGAACCTTCGGCGACAAGAGCGGTACGGCCCTGGAGGTGACGACCCAGGGCAGCAAAACGACCTATCTGGTCAATGCCCAAAACCAACTGATTGCCGAGCGTTTTCAGAACAGCCAGGGACAACTTACGGTGCTCTACTCCGATCTGCGGCTGGTTTCGGGCATCCGCATTCCCTTCCAGGCCCGGCTGTACGCCGATGGAGTTTTGTTTGCCGAAACCCGGGTGAAGGAGGCCAGGGTAAACCCGGTGCTGGGCCTGGAGACCTTCAGGATGCCGTAGGGAGCCGGAAGGTGAAAGCATCGTGACATTCGACGCGAGACCTGAGACCAGGGGCACTTCTCAAGCGGAACAGGGGTCAAAATACCAAATTAATGGAAGCAGTTGTGATTTAGACAACCCAAATCTCAGATTTTGGAGCTAAAAATAGAGCATGGACAGCCGGCGGCTTTGGGGGGTCGTGTTGGTGTTGTGGGCCGGGCTGAGTTTTGCCAGCCCCGCCCAGGATCTGTTTAACGAAGTGAGTCGCCTGCTGAACGACTACTATGGGGGTTTTTCCCAGGTCAGGCCGCAGGAGCTGAAGCAGAAATACCAGGGGGAACTCGAGAAAATTTGCGCCCAGGAGGTGGCCTGTCCCACCAACAAGGCGCTTCCCTTTATTCATTAGAAAAAAAAAAAAATTGGCGATCGGCACACCCG
>NZ_CALMCQ010000246.1 GCF_937863175.1 uncultured Meiothermus sp.
TGGTCTGGGGCAGGTCTTTATTGAACTCAAGGATTTCCAGAGAGCCAGGTTCAACTTCACCAAGGCAGTGGCTCTGGAAAGGGATAATCCGGTTTACCGCTTCTGGCTTTGCCGAGCCAATGAACTCCTGGGCGATAGAATCGGTGCACGCGCCCAGTGCGAGCAAGCCCTCAAGCTTCGGCCCGATTTCAGGGAAGCCCAGGAAGTCCTCAACCGTTTGCGATAGTTTGAGGAACCAGCCCGGACTTCCCCGGTCAGGGCTGGTTTTGGTGTGGTTGTGGTCTAGCTGGTAGATTGTGGCCATGGCCTGGAAGCTGGAAACCTGGAACCCGGAGTACGCACTACCCGAGCGGATGCAGTCTGAAGAAGAGCAGGGTGGTCTCGAGGACGTCAAAACCCACTACGAAGGCGACTGGGCTGCCCGCTCACCCGCAAAAACCGAACCCGATCTGTGGCCCATTGTTTATCTGGTGGATGGGCGTCAGCGCATAGATGCCCAGATTGCCGACTCCGGAGGCCGGAGTGCGATGCTGGCAAAGGTGATTGCAGGTGCGGTGCTGCGCGATGGGGGCGGTATTCGCCCGGTGGGGGAGCCCTTGAAGCGAGATGTCCTGCTGCACAGTGCAGACCTTGTGGAGCCCCTCCCCCTGGCCCTGCAGCATTACCAGCCCATTCGCACCAGAAAGTCCGACCCCGCCAGCATGCGGGCCAGGCTGACCGAGGTAATGCGGGGTCTCGAGGCCAGCCTGGTCAACGAACTCGAGGGCGGCCTGGTGGTTATGGACGGGCAGATATTCCCCGGTGAGCAAACCTTCAAAGAGACCGAGCGAATTCTGGGCTACACCAAAACCCAGGCCGCGACCTACCTGGGGCCTGAGCAGCAAGCCCTGCTGCACCGGCTTAAACCCTTCGAGCGCACCCCAATTTTTTCAATTCCAGGCTATGGTCTGCGCCGTCCGCTGGATGTGTTTTCCTGGTACGTGCGACTTCCGCTCAGTCCCAGTGCGCCGTTTTATGGGGGCGCTGCACTGCTGCGGGTAGAAACCCCCACCCCAGAGCCTTCCGATGCGGTCAGGCTGGCCGATCTTTCGGTGAGCCTTTTTGGTGCGCTGGCCTCCTCGCCCGCCCGCGACCCTCGAGCGCCGCAAAACCTGATTCCCATTGGAGGATTGGAGCAGTGGCTGGGGCGGCATATGGGCCATGGCGACGTGGTTCGACGTAAAATCGTTCAGGCACTGTTTGGTTGACTGGGAGGCATGGGTGAGACAGGTCGGAATGGTACTGGGCAGCCGTGAGGCCGGAGCACTGGACTTCTGGGTTGCCGTCGAGGAAGGGCAGTATCTGCGCCTTGACGACCTGGTGTATGTCGAGTTTCGCCACCCCGACCCAAAAAAGGGTGACGAGAACGGCAACGTGCGCTACTACGGCATGGTAGATCAGGTCATCAAGCTCTACGAGGGCGCTCCCTTCGATACCGACGTGTTTTTGGCCCAGCGCGATTTGCTGCCCGTCAGCCTCTCGTATGCGGCCCACGTGCAGGTCACCCGACTGCTGCCCGAAGAGTATCTACCGCCGAGTCCGGGCTCGAGGGTCTTTCTGGCCCAGGAAGAGGCCCTCAACCTGGCCCTCTACTACGACCGGATGCGCGACCAGAGGCTGCCGGTGGGCATCCTCAAGAATGGCGAGGTGGCCTATCTCAACTTCGAGTTCCTGAACGGCTTCAAAGGGGGACACGTCAACATCTCCGGCGTCTCGGGAGTAGCCGCCAAAACCAGCTATGCCACCTTCTTGCTGCACAGCATCTTCCAGTCGCCCGCCAACCGCCACAAAGCCAACACCAGAGCTCTGATCTTCAACGTCAAGGGCGAGGATCTGTTCTACCTCGACAAAGACAACAACGGCTTGCAACTCGAGGCCAAAGAGGCTTACCAGAAGCTAGGGCTACCCGCTCGAGCTTTTCAGAGCGTCAGTTTTCTGGCCCCACCGCGTAAAACCCCCGGTGACATCTTGCCCGCCGTAAACCGCCAGGATGCCAGCGTCTACTACTGGGATCTGGCGCAGTTCTGCCGCGAAGGGCTGTTACCCTTTTTGTTTACCGACCGGGGGGCCATGAACAACCTGGGCTTTCTGATTGACCAGGTCACCGAGCGACTGCGCCGCCTGGTGGGCGACGAAAGGGGGGGTCAGAAAGGCCCGGCCTTGCAGGTTGACGACTGGTCAGACGAGAGTTCAAAAATGGAGGCCAGCGTGACCTTTGACGACCTGGGTCGGCTCAAAATCGCCACGTTTGCCCAACTGGTGCGTTATGTAGAGTTCAAGCTGCTTGGCCCCGAGTCCAGCGAAGAGGACGACAAGCGGCCCAAGGGCGACCCGCGCTGGACGGCCCGGCAGGCCTCTGGAACCCTCGAGGCCTTCATCCGGCGTCTGCGAGCAGCCACTGGCAACGTGGAGCACCTGATTCGCGGCGATAAACCCGGCAGGCGCCCCAACCCGCTGGGCAGCGAGGCCCAGGTGAGCGTGGTGGACATTAACCAGTTGTCGGCACAGGGGCAGATGTTCGTGGTGGGCTCCATTTTGCGCGAGGTGTTTGGCCGCAAAGAGCGAGACAACTACCAGGGGCGGGTGTTCGTGGTGCTGGACGAGTTGAACAAATATGCCCCTCGGGATGGCGAAAGCCCCATCAAGGACATTCTGCTGGACATTGCCGAGCGCGGGCGTAGCCTGGGGGTGATCCTGATTGGGGCGCAGCAGACCGCTTCCGAGGTGGAAAGCCGTGTGGTGGGAAATGCGGCCATCCGGGTGGTGGGTCGGCTGGACGCCGCCGAGGCCGAGCGCCCCGAGTACCGCTACCTGCCGGCCTCCTTCCGCCAGCGAGCCATGATTCTGCCACAGGGGACAATGATTTTACATCAGCCCGAGATTCCGGTGCCGTTGCCCCTGACCTTTCCGCTTCCGGCCTGGGCGATGAAAAAGGATGAAGTTAAAGAAGATCTCTCGGCAGCAGCGATATCAAAGCTGATAGACTGATGGAAGTAGAAAGCGATGTGCCAGTGTTGCCATCCAGTAGACTTTATGCAGAAGCCGCCGATGGCTGATTGCCTGTAGCGGATAGCTCCGTCAGGCACAACAACTCCTATGGCA
>NZ_CALMCQ010000247.1 GCF_937863175.1 uncultured Meiothermus sp.
ATACAACCCGCACCCCATATACCCCAACCCGCGCCCGCACCCGGCAAATGGTTGCAGGCTTTGCCCAGGCACATCTGGACTATCTCCCCACTGGCTTTTCCACCCGCATTTCGCCCCAGGCCTCTGGGTCTCCAAGCAGGATCGCCGCCTGGTACCTATCACCGGCAAGCCGCTGGCCGAACCCCTGCAATTGCTCGATTCCGTGCGCCCTGCTGCTGAAAAGCTACCAGAACATGAGCCTCCGGGATTTCCACCGCCCCCGTAGCGACGAGTCCTACCAGGTGACACCGGAATGGGTGTGGTATTACCTGACCCGCCACGAGGCCGGCCATCAAACGCAGAAGTTGCTCATCAAGCGGCTCTTTATCCAGCAGCAAAGGTAATTTCAGCACCCGATCCGGGGAAAAACCGGCTATGATGAACCATGCAGCCCACAAGCGAAAGGATGTTCTCTGGCAAGGCTGCACGGCGTCTTCGGCAAGCACCTGGACAAGGCTTCTAACTTCCAGCCTATCTAACTGAAGATGCCGCCTCGAGGGAGGTACTCTATGAAACTTGGCGCAAAGGTTCGCACCGAACTCCTCTCCCGCATCAGCTCCAACCCCGATACTCTGCGCGGCAGGCCGCGCCTGAAGGGAACCCGCATCGCAGTGTACATGGTTCTGGAAGCCCTGGCCTCGCAAATGTCCGTTGAAGAAGTGCTGGTGCAGTGGCCCGAACTGACCCGCCAGGACATCCAGGCCGCACTGCTGTATGGTGCGCGCTCAACCAACTACGAGTGGATTGCCCTGCACGAGGAATAATGCGCATTCTGCTCGATGAAAACATTCCCCAGCGGGTATTGTGGTGGTTGATCGGTGAGGGCCACGAGGTAGTCACAGCACGGGAAGCTGGGCTTACCGGGCGCTCCGACCAGTTTCTGTACGCCTACGCCGAACGCCACAACTACGTACTGGTCACACTCGATCTGGATTTCTCCGACCCCTCACGCTTTCCCCTCAGCTTTCCACGCATCGTGCTGCGACCGGGTGTGATTGACCCCGAGTTGATGCACGAAATCCTGCGCGATGTGTTCGGGCAGGGCTACCCCCTCTGGGGCGAACTGTATGTGGTGCAGCCCGAGGGTATCGCTCGGTATAGTGAAGAACTGTGAAGTGGGTTGAGTGTCCCAGAGACTCCTGGCAGGGCCTGGGGGGATTTATACCTACCGATGAAAAAGTGGGCTATTTGCTTACACTACTGGAGGCTGGCTTCCAGAGCCTCGACCTGACCAGCTTTGTATCGCCGAGGTGGGTTCCCCAGCACGCCGATGCAAGGGAGGTGCTGGCGGCTTTGCCCCCACCAGAAGGGCGCGAGTATCTAGCCATCATTGGCAACCAGAGGGGCCTCGAGCGGGCTGTACAGACTCCCCATCTGACCACCGTTGGCTATCCTTTTTCCATCTCCGAAACCTTCCAGCGCAAAAACCTCAATATGGGGCTCGAGGAGTCCTGGCCGTTGCTGGAACAACTGATCGCTCAGGCCCAGGACAGGAAGTTCGTGGTCTACCTCTCGATGGCCTTCGGTAACCCCTATGGCGATGCCTGGGAGCCCCGCCTCACCGCGCAGTTTGTGCAGCGAATGCACCAGCTAGACGGGCTTTCGGGCATCGTGCTGGCCGATACCTACGGGGTTGCCCCGGCAAACACCATTACCGAAACCCTGCGGGCGGTAGCTATTCATGGCATCGGCCAGAGCATCGGAGTGCATCTGCACAGCCGTCCGGAAAACACACTGGGAAAGGTACAGGTGGCGCTCGAGGCGGGGGTGCGCTGGCTCGAGGGGGCTCTGGGCGGCATTGGCGGTTGCCCATTTGCAGGGGACGAACTGGTCGGTAATCTGGCTACCGAGCAGGTGCTGCCCTACCTGGCGAGCCAGGGCCTGGAGGTCGGGGTCGGGCTGGAGCAACTCCCCAACCTGGCCAGTGAAGCCCTACTACTGCGCTCCCGCTACGCCTAGCCCCGCCGCAGTCCCAGCAGCAACCCAGCCACAAACGCCCCTCCGAAGGGCAGGTTGGTGGTGAGTACCCCGACCAGAGCATCCCAGGCGCCCCGGATCTGATCCTGCTGTAAAAGTGGCTCTACATCGCGCTGAATGCGTGTCCAATCCACGTTTATATAGCCCATCGAGGCCAGCACCTGCACCACCACAAAAATCAGGCCCAGAATGATGGCAACCCAGCGCCCCACGGTTTTGATGGCATACCCTACGGCGAAACCGGCCAGTCCCCCAAAGGTGAGCTGCCCGATGTACGGCTGAATTACTTCCACGTTTCTATTGTGCCATGCAAAAACCAGTTTGAGGGGTCAACCTTTTTTTCGCTGGGCCTCGAGCCTATCCCATTGCTCCTTGGTAACAGCGTCCAGCACATTGAATTCCCCAGCATTCCAGACCGTCTCGCCGCCGTCAATGGTGATCACATCCCCACTAATGAAGCCAGCATAATCGGAGATCAGATAAGCGGCCAGGTTGGCCAGTTCGCTGTGCTCGCCTACCCGCCCAAGCGGAATCTTTTTCTCGAACATCCGGGCAATTTCCTGGGTGGGCATCAAGCGGGTCCAGGCCCCTTCGGTGGGGAAAGGCCCCGGAGCTATGGCGTTGAGGCGGATGCCGTACTTGCCCCACTCCGCAGCCAGCGACCTGGTGAGGGTAACCACCCCGGCTTTGGCGGTAGCCGAGGGCACCACATACCCCGAGCCGGACTGGGCGTAGGTGGTAGCGATGTTGAGCATGGTGCCCTTTTGCCCCCTGGCAATCCAGCGCTTGCCCACCTCGAGGGTACAGTAGACCGTGCCGTGCAAAACGATATTCAGCACCGCATCGAAAGCCCGGTAGGATAGCCGCTCGGTGGGCGAAATGAAGTTGCCGGCTGCGTTGTTAAGCAGCACATCAATCCGGCCAAAATGGGCCTCCACCGCGTCTACCATGGCCTTCACCGCTTCGGGGTCGCGCACGTCCACCGGTGTGGTAAAGACCTCTCCCCCGGTCTGCTGCATCATCTCCTGGGCGGCCTGGGCGATGGTCTCGGCCCGGCGGCTGGTAATGGCTACCCTGGCCCCAAGTTCCAGAAAGCGCGTGCTCATCGAGCGGCCCAGCCCAGTACCGCCCCCCGTGACCACCACCACCTTATCTTTCAATAGCCCTGGTTCAAACATACTTTCACCGTCCGTGCCACTGTACACCGAGGACAAGGGGTCTGAATAGAGTGAAGAGCGAACATTTGCGAGGTTGTGGGCAGTTCAGGTCAGCACCTCGAGCGTTCACCCTGCGCGAGGATAGTGTCCATAGGCGAAGGCGGCTTCGATTCCACTTCGGGAGGGTTTGATGGGATCCAGGGCCAAGCAGCGGACGTGAATGGAAAAGCCCTCCAGCACCTGGGGATCAGATCCGCCCGCGAACCGCCCTAGGCCCTGACCCTGCGAACCAAAAATCGTCCTGCCAGGATTAAGACAACCAGCGCTGCCCCGGCCATGGCGATGCGATCCCAGCGCACCACCCGGTACTCGATGTAGTAGTCACTGGCCCGATCGAGTCGCACCTGCCAGGTGTAGCGGTGGCCCTCGACCCGGTCGGCGTTGTGCAGGGTGGCTGGCAGTGGGGTTTGCAGCGAGAGCGAGAGCTGGGGGAGCAGGGAACGGGCAAAGAGCGAGAAAATCTGCCCTGCTGGGAGAAGGCTGGCAACCACCGGGTTGGGCTGACCCAAACTCACGTCCAGGCGGTAGGTCTCGACCAACCACCCGCCCGAGCGGGTGAGCTTGAAGCGCTCTTCCACGAAGGCGCCTGTGCCAAGACTCGTATCGTGAGCATTCTCCACGGTGCGGGTGGCAATGGTCTGGTTCCCCTCGAGCCGAACCTGCCAGCCCTGGGCCCGGAGCTGGTTTGCGAAGTCGGAAAATAGCGTCCCACTCTGTCCATCCTGCGCCGGGGGCTCGGTCAGGGTCAGGGTCTGGGTCACGCTGCCACCGGATCCCACTTCCAGTTTCAAGTTGGCCTCAAAGCAAGCCGAGAGCAACAGGCCGAGGGCCAGGAGCCCGAGCCTCGAGGCCCACCGTACTCTCCATGGCCTGCTATTCACGAAGCGGTTGCGTCGAACGTTTATCGCATGGGTGCTGCGACTATAACCTCTCACAGGCCGATCATGCTCTATGTGGCACCCCTTAGAAACCAACCTTGGGAACCTGTCGGGTGGCCTCGTCGGTCTCGAAAAAGGTTTTGGCCCGCTTGCCCAGCGGCTGGGCT
>NZ_CALMCQ010000248.1 GCF_937863175.1 uncultured Meiothermus sp.
AAGGCCCAGTCCGGGCGTATAGCAGTACGGCCAGCCGTGGAAACCGCCCGGCTGCACCGCCACAATTACCTCTTCTGGAGGCAGGTCATCGCCCAGGTGATCGGTGCCGTTGTGGGTGGCCCAGAGCGAACCCCTGGGGGTCCAGGTAAAGTCCACACTGTTTTTCAGGCCCTCGGCCCAGACCACCCGTCGGCGGGGGTCGGGGTCGCGCACAAAGGGGTTGTCTTGCGGCACGCTTCCATCCGGGTTAAAGCGCAAAATGGCGGCCCGGCGCGGGTCGCGCTCGGGGCCAAAATTGGTCTCAGAGCCCACCGAAACATAAAGCATGCCATCCGGCCCAAAATGGATCGTTCGGGTGAAGTGCCCCGAAGGACCCGGAATATCCGAAACGACCGTTTCTCGCTGCCACAAATTTCCTTTTTGTCGCAACCGAATGATGGCGTTGCTGATGGCCACATAGAGCCAGTCCTGGTGCCACTCGAGGCCGTGCGCTAATTCCAGGTTGTCCGCCACCACTTCCACCCGGTCGGCCCGACCATCCCGGTTGTGGTCAGGCAGCCGAACCACCTGGCCCCCATACATCAGGGTCAGATATAACTGCCCGTCTGGCCCCAGGCTCATCATGCGAGGGGCCCCCTCAAAACCCTCGGCAAAAATCTGGATGGCAAACCCCGGAGGTAGCTGGATACGCCGGGCGGCCTCGTCACCCACAGGTTGCGGCCTGGCCACAAAAAACACGCTCCCGGATACCACCAGTACCACGGCCAGCCCCAGCCAGCGCAGAAGGATCATCTCCGTCGCTCCAGAATATGGTTTATCGCGGCAACCCGCACCCCCTACCTGGGCCCTGCGCCCCTGCCGAACAAAGGGTCAGATGGATCGGGTCAACTCCGTACGGCGCAGCTTAACCCTAAGGCTAGCAGATTTGCCCCCGCTTCGATTAGCGCCTAATGATGCCCTCCTGCCAGGTTCGGGTAGACCGTCTATGTATTTCATGTTCGGATGCTACACTGCATATAGACGGCGCGCTGCCAACCCCTCAAACTATGAAAAGCACCCCTCGTTCGATTCCGGCCATAGCGGTTCGCGAACCGTTTAACACCTATTCCCACGCCGCCGGCGCCGTACTGGGCCTGGTCGGGATGGTCGCTTTGTTGTTCTTCACCCAGGGCAACCCGGCAAAAGTTTTGGGGGCCCTGGTGTTTGGCCTGACCATGATCCTGATGTACACTTCCTCGGCGCTGTACCACGCAGTGCGGGTCTCCGAGCGGGCCTTGCTCTGGCTACGCAAACTCGACCATGCCGCCATCTTTCTCTTTATCGCCGGAACCTATACGCCGGTCTTGCTCCAGGCCATGGAACCAGGCTGGCGGCCCTGGGCTTTGGGGCTGGTCTGGGCCCTGGCTGGGCTGGGCGTAGCCCTCAAGATGGTCACCCTCAAGGCTCCGCGCTGGCTCTACACCGCCACCTATCTGGGCATGGGCTGGCTCGCGATCTTTTTGCTTCCCAAGCTGGCCCTGAACCCCTGGGCGCTGGGCTTCCTGCTGGCGGGCGGGGCGGCTTACAGCCTGGGAGCCGTGGTTTACGCCACCAGATGGCCCAATCCGATGCCCGGTCTGGTCGGTTTTCATGGCCTCTGGCACGTGTTTGTTTTGCTGGGCAGTGCGGGGATGTACTTTGCGGTGCTGTCGGTTTATCTGGCCTGATGCCCGATTCGGAACCCAACCGAAGGGAGACGCTTTTTTCGCCGACCGTCCGGGAGGGGGGTGCTCCAGGATT
>NZ_CALMCQ010000249.1 GCF_937863175.1 uncultured Meiothermus sp.
ATAAATCTGACGACGCTGGGCCTGGTCGAGGGTGGTGGCGCCCCGTTTCATCAGGGTATCAATCAGAACCTCAAAGGCTTCGACCCTTGCCGGGGGCCGGCCTCCGACACCCTGGTTCCAGGCGTGCAGGGAACCGTTAAGCTCCCAGACGTTTCGGGCGAAGGCCGGCTCGACCCCGCCGGTGAGACCGATCAGAATGGCATCGAACTCGCGGGTGCCGTCGGCAGCCGGTGTGGTGAGCTGGCGCACCAGTTCGTTGAAGTCAATGGGGCGGTATTCCACCTTGACGCCAACCTTGCGGGCTTCGTCGCGGAAAATCTGGGCAATGCGCTCGCGCACGGTATTGCCCTGGTTGGTCACCAGGTTGAACTCCAGCACCTGGCCCTGGGCATTGACCAGCCAGCCGTCGCGGTTCCGGGTGCGGAAGCCGAGTTCGGCCAGAAGCTGGGTGGCCCGCTGGGGGTTGAACTCAAACTTGGGAACATCGTCGGTAAAGAAGGCCTTGGCCGGAATGGAGATGGGGCTCCACTGGGGCTGGCCCAGACCGCCCAGGGCGACCTCGATCATGGACTTCTTGTCCATCAGGTGGGCCATGGCCCGGCGGAACTTAACCTGACGGAACAGGTTGGCCTTGTTGGCGTCCTTGTGGTTCCAGTTGAAAACGACGAAGTTGGTACCCATGGTCACATCGGCGTTGGGGAAGATCTCGCCCCGCAGGCGGTTGCCCCGAATACGCTCCAGAACCTGCGCTACATGGTCGGCGTTGGCCGCCGCGAAGGTATCCGCATCACCCGCCAGGAAGCGAGCAAGCTGGGCGTTAAGATCCGGCACGATCTGCACGGTGTAGCGCTCGAGGTAGGCCACGGGGTTGTTACGCTCGTCCACGCCCCAGTGGTTGGGGTTGCGGACGAGTACCACCCGCTCACCCTTGACGTAGCTATCCAGCCTGAAAGGGCCGCCTGAGATCACCTGAGCCGCCGGCGTATCCAGGTTCCACAATGCCTGGAGTTGCGGTACCCCAGCACGGAAGGCGGGGCCAAAAATGTGCTCGGGAGCGATATACCAGCCCTGGAGCAGCGCTGGCGCGTAGGGCTTGGGGAAGTCGGCCCGCACCGTTAGCTGGTCAACCTTGGTCCAGCGGATGGGCTGACCGTCCAGGATGAAGGCGCTGCGCGAGTTGGAGTTGACCCGCGGATCGCCGTGTACGGTAGCGCTAAAGATTACGTCGTCGGCATCTATGGCCTGTCCATCCGACCAGCGCGCCCCTTCGCGCAGACGGAAAATAACGGTCAGGCCGTTGTTGCGGACTTCCCAGCTTCGGGCCAGGTTGCCCTCGGGGGCCAGGGTACGGGGGTTGTAGCCGGTAAGGGTGGGCAGGAACAGCGCAATGATATCGGTGGAAGAGGTTTCGCGGGCCACAAAGGGGTTCCAGGTGCGCGGGTCGGAGATCGCGGTAATTCGGTACGCACCCCCTACACGGCCCGGCTCGGTGCCTCTGAACACCTTGGGCTGGGCCAGGGCCAACCCGGCCAGGGCAAGCATTCCTAAGACCAACAGTTTCTTCATATCTAGCCTCCTGATTCTGGACAGTTCACCACCCTCGCTGCTTCAGGGGAAGAACCACAACGAGATGGACTTGGTACAAAGCTATATAGCCTACATCCGACTGTCAAGGGCTTACAGGCGAATTTGTACTTGGATTACATCCACCAAACGGTGGATGGGCTTAGGTCATAGTTCCATTGCTCTCACAACAAAACGCCCTCCAGCACAGGTGGAGGGCGGTATCGGGTGAGGATTTTAACCAACCGACTATCGCTCGAAAAACCGGAAAGAAAAAGCCAGAACTGCGAAGATAGCCCCCAGCACCACCGTGATGCGGTACAGCCCACCGGTAATACCACGGGTGCTGAAAAGGTCGGTGGAACCCCCAAACATATCGCCTGCGCCCTGCTTGGGTTCTTGCGAGAGCACCAGATAGACCAGAAATCCGGCCACGGCGATGTACAGAAAAATCAGGATGTTTTGAAGAATCTCCACTGCATGCCTCCACTGCTGGTTGTGCCCACTGGTGCCGGGAATGGGACTCGAACCCACACGGCTGTTAACCGTCCGATTTTGAGTCGGGTGCGTCTACCAATTCCGCCATCCCGGCACGCGGACAAAGTACTGGCATCTTCGCCAGCAAGACTAAACTATAGTGCCTTTTGGACGGATTCGCAAGCCAAGAACCAGTAAGACCCCCGCTAACCCTACCGCCCAGTCCCCCCAGCGGACATACAAAGTTTGGTCTTGCAGCCAGCCAAACTGCCCCGCAAGAAAGCCCGGCTGGCGTTGGGGAATGCGGGCCGTAACTCGTCCGTAAGGGTCTATGATGGCCGTGACCCCATCGTTGCCGGCCCGCAGCAGCCAGCGCCCGGTTTCGACGGCACGCAGACGGCCCATCTGAAAGTGCTGTAAACCCCCAAAGCTGGGGCCAAACCAGGCATCGTTGGAGCCCAGTTCCAGAACCTCCGCACCGTTCACAACAAGACTTCTGGCAACCGATGGAAACACCGATTCGTAGCAGATGAGCGCTCCGTAGCGGCCCAGAGGCAGATAGCCACGGCCTGGAATGCGGCTGGCCAGGTCTCCCTCGAAGCCAAAGGCCCGGAAAAAGAACCGGTAAACCGGTCGTAACCGGTCGCTCCACGGGAAACTCTCGCCAAAAGGCACCAGTCTGTTCTTGTCGTAAGTGTGGGTAATGTGTCCGTTTGAGAGACGCACGGCCCGATTGGATGTACCGGTCTCGAGGCCACTGATAAGTTCGCGGTTCCCCAGCAAAGCCACCAGCTCGGGCGAAAAGCCCGCCACGGCGGTCTCCGGCCAGATGACTACCCCAGTCTCGGGGTGGGCTTGCAAGCCCTGGTGCGTTAGTTCGACATAGGTCTGCTCGGCAGCCACACCGTCGAGCTTGCGCACGGGATTGCTATTCCCCTGCACCCACAGGGCATTCTCGCTACCTTGAGCAGCAGGCAGAGGCATCGCCCACAATCCTA
>NZ_CALMCQ010000250.1 GCF_937863175.1 uncultured Meiothermus sp.
GACTGGATGGCGGAGGTGGCTCGGCGGTAGCCAGAAAGCCGCTGATCACCAACACCCCGGCAATCAGGGCGGCCTCAAGGGTCACGGTCTGCAACCCCTTGGCCTGCTTGGCCTGTAAGCGGGGCAGAAGCCAGAGACGATTCACGGCGGCAAACCCCACCACCAGAATCACCAACCCTATCTTGAGCAGCAGAAATTGACCGTACGCCGTAGTCCAGAGGTTGGAAGGCTCTTCCAACCGCACCCAGGAAAGGTACACCCCCATCAGTGCAACCAGTACCAACGAGGCAGATCCCAGAACCGAAAGACGGCGAATGGCCCGCAATACCGGCTCGTACCTCGTACCCGGCCAGACCACCGCTAGCATCAGCACGCAACCCGCCCACACCACCCCAGAGCCGAGGTGCAGTAGACCGGCCCAGAGTTGCAGACCGCCTGCAACGCCAGCATGGGAGGTGAGGGTTAGGGTCAGCAGCAAGCCCAGCGCCAGCGGAGGATACATCCAGCGATCCAGGCGGAACCATCCCATCGAGAGCACCAGCAGTCCCACCAGCAAACCCAGCCGCGCCAGCAGCAGGTGGCCCTGGGCGGTCTCGGTCAGGTAGCGCCCCATCAACGAGGTGTCACCTAACATCCAGGTCACGTGGTAGATGCCGTACAGGGTAGCTCCCAGGGTCAGCAAAAATCCCCCCGAGAGCATGTACCACAGTCGCCAGGGTTGGGCGCGGGCTGCCTCCGGGCCTACATAACGGGCGAACACTCCCGCCCCCAGGAGCAGAAAAACCCCAACGTAGAGGGCTGCCCGCAGGACAGACTGGGTATCGTCGTGTTCGTGGGGCATAGCAGAACCTTATGGAGGCTACCGGTCAGGTAGAAGAATGTTCGTAGGGCTTAAGTCGAGGGCTAACCGTTATGTCACTGGTAAAACGCAGTCTCCTGGTTCCACGAATGGGTATGCCTTCTTCGACAACCGCTCTAAGGCCTGTAGACAAAAACGAAGTAATCGGTTACGGAATGGCCGTCCACACCCAAATTCTTCCACATCACCACATAAGCACCGGGCGGAAGATTCGGTTTGAGGGCCAGCGCAACTGTTTTACTGGTGCGGGCGGCAGTTGTTACACCTGCATCCACCCGACGAGCAGCGTCGTTGCGCAGCGGTAGCACCTGGCGCACCAGCGGCTGAGCCAGTTGGTGAAGCCGGGTAGAACTGCTCCAGGCTTCCTGGGGCGCATTGAGCGGATAGACCTTGAAGGTTGAGAGCCGTACCTCAATGGCCTCGCTGAAATTGATGGTGATGACACTGGGAAGGATTTTGAGGGTTGCGTTAGCCGCAGGGGTGGAGCTGTGGTACTCGGCATGGGCCAGCACCATACCCAGCAGCACCGTGCAGGTGAAGAACACTCTTGTCACTAGTTCTCCTTAGATACTTAGATACACTGCGCAGCGTTGGACACAGCCGAACGCCTGGCATGGAAAAACTCCTCGACAAAGGTCGCGTGCTAGGGTTGAGGTGGCCCTCGAGCCGCAGTCGCCTGCAGTAACTCGTCCCTGGCCGGGCGGTCCTCCAGCCCCAAGTGAAGCTTAATGAGGATCGGATGGCCCAAACCAGGGTTTGGAGACTGCGAAGGTACCAACACCTGCAAAAAGCACAAGGGACAGTGCTCGAAGTGGTTATGGGTCTTTCCGGTATCGTGCTTGGGGGCCGGTTCGTGATGCTGAACCCGGACAGGCTCCACCGGAAGCATCACCAGCCCGCGCAAGCCAAAGAACAGCGAGGCCAGCAAAATCACCCCTACCAACCCAACCGCTACAGGTTGCAGGGTTCCGAGCCTGCTGCTTCGCGTAATCACTGCTCATTCACTGTACCCCACGACTGCACTAACGTGGAAGATTTCTAAACAAAGGATCAGGGGCCTTCCTTAAATCGGTCGAATCAGGCCCTCACGCACCAGCTCATGCAGCACCTCTGGTCTGACCTCACCAGCCCGTCCGTCCACAATGGCTTTGAGGGCCGTCAGAGCCTCCGGCTCGCCTCGCTTGAACTGCAAATGCAAATCGCTGAACGGATTGAGGGCATCCTGCCCGCGCAGGGTGATCTGGTAGCGACCCACTGGAGTGATGGGCGAAAGGTGGGCCTGGTAGTGGAGGGAGAGTTCCACGTAGCGTTCAGCATTCTGGGTCGGCTCCACCGGGCCACGCACCCTGGCCGGGATGCCAATTGCCAGCATACCTGAAGGGATTTCCATTCCGGGCGGCACTACTGCACCGGCTCCCACCATGGCCCCTTTTCCCACCCTGGCCTGGTTGAGTACCACCGCTCCAATGCCGATGAGTGCACCCTCTTCCACCTGTGCGCCATGCACCACAGCCCGGTGGCCCACGGTCACGTTTTGTCCCAGAATGCAGGGCTCACCCGGATCGGCGTGCAAGATTGCGCCATCCTGCACATTGCTGCCCGCGCCGATCACCACCTTCTCGGTGTCTGCTCGCACCACCGCACCAAACCAGACCGAAGCCTTCTCGCCAATCTCTACCTGGCCCACAATCAACGCGTTGGGGGCAATAAAAGCCGTGGGGTGAATGTGCGGTGCTCGATCATCTAAGCGGTAAACAGCCATGAATGCTCCTTGATAGGCATAGTCTATGTCGGAATTTTACTCTTGAACATGCCGTAGCGCCTCTTCCAACAACCTTAAATCTTCTGGGAAGGCCAGTAGGCGCCTGGCCTCGGATAGATCAAAAAAGCCTGCCCCACTAAGCCCTTTTTCCAGGAAGATGGGGCCCCTGCCCTCCATCAAAAACCAGTGGATCTCTCGAGCAACTCCTTTGTTATTGACGTAGCGGGTGAGTGGAAGCTCGAGCACCACACTGCCCTTTAGTCCGGTCTCTTCCTCTACCTCGCGCACAGCCGCCTGGGAGAAGCTCTCGCCCGCTTCCAGGTGCCCTTTGGGAAAGCACCAGTACCCTTGTTTGTCTCGAATCAGCAAAACCTCTCCCTGTGCATTGAATA
>NZ_CALMCQ010000251.1 GCF_937863175.1 uncultured Meiothermus sp.
AAGCGCAAAGGATGTGGGGGCAGCATTGTCCGGGGGGTGGTGGGCGGGCGGAGCACGCACTTTTGCCCAGGGTGTCAGCGGCTTTAACCGGTCGCAGGCCTCAGGTGGCATGCCGGCTTGGCCGGTCAGATATTACGGCGGCGAAGAGTTAAGGCTCTCAGTTTTGACCTTTGACCGAACTAGACCTGAGGTTATCAGAATGGCAAAAATTGTGCTACCAGCCCATTAGCCCTTGGACTGATCGGCAGGCAAAGGTAGCTCGCCTCGCTCGGCCAGGGTGTTGGTCACAATCCAGGCCTCGGCCTCCTCGGGGGATGCTACCCGGTAGACCTCCTCGCCGGTGCGCTTCTCGAGAATGCCATAGGCTTTGGCGCCTTTGAGGGGTTTGTACTCGTAGGGGGCCGACTTCAGGAAGGTCTCGAGGTCGGTTTCCTCGCCCAGCATCCCGCGAAACCAGTCCTGCTGGGCTTTCTCCACCCGGCGGTAGCTCCAGTAGTTGACCAGGCCGAATAACCCGATCAGCAGCAACAGGGCCAGAAATACCACGATCCAGCTCATGCCCTTAGTTTACGGGCTTTACCGGATTCCCTGTGGGTCGGACATTTGCTAGGGGCAGACTGGCTAATAGCTAATAGCTCATAGCTTATAGCGGATAGCTAAAAGCCGTTGTTGCTGTCAGCCATCAGCTATCGGCGATCAGCTTCTCCGGAGGTTTGCATCCTGCCCCTATCGCACTACAATACACATTATGAGCTACTTGCACATTACACTCCACCTCATTGCTTCCTTTTTCAGCCAGTATCGAGTGACGGGAGGGAAGAGGTGAAGGTTTTGCTGGTAGCCGGGGGGCCGCCCGGCGAGCACGAGGTCTCCCTCTCGTCTGCGCGGGGTGTGCTGGCAGCCATACCGCACCCCACCGAGCTGGTCGTAATCGCCAAAGACAGCAAATGGCTTCTGGGCAACGACGCGCACCGCGCCCTGGCTGCTGGCGTTGCGGAGCAGGGCCGGCACAGCTTCCCGCCACCGGTTGACTGGAAATCCTATGACGTGGTCTTTCCGCTGCTGCACGGCCACCTCGGCGAAGATGGCGCCATTCAGGGATTTCTCGAGTTGCTGCAACTGCCCTATGTCGGCGCGAATGTGACCTCCTCCGCCCTCTGCATGGACAAAGACCTTTGCAAGCACATCCTTCACCACACGGGTATTCCGGTGGTTCCCTGGGTCGCGTTTTACAAAGGCGAACCAACCCCCCAACCCCCCTTCAAACCGCCCTATTTTGTCAAACCGGCCAACACCGGCTCCTCCGTGGGCATCTCCAAGGTCAGGGCCGATCAGGACGCCAGCCAGGCCCTGGCCGAAGCCTTTGCCTGGGATAACAAGGTGGTGGTCGAACAGGGGGTGGAAGGCGTACGCGAGCTGGAGGTCGCCCTGCTAGGCAACATCAAGGCCGAGGCCAGCCTGGTGGGCGAGATCACCTATCAGTCGGAGTTCTACGATTACGAGACCAAGTACACCGAGGGCAAGGCGGTGCTGCACCTGCCCGCGCAAATCGCACCCGGACTATCGGAAAAACTTCGAGCCACGGCTACTGCCGCCTATCGAATTCTGGGCGTGCGCGGAATGGCCAGGGTGGATTTTTTCCTGTCGGAGAAAGGTGAACTCTACCTCAATGAGTTCAACACCATCCCGGGGTTCACCCCTACCAGCATGTATCCCAAGCTCTGGCAGGCCTCCGGTCTCTCCTACCCCGATTTACTCGACCGACTGGTGCGGCTGGCGCTGGAGGGCTGAGGGCGCAGACCCAGCAGCACAAAAAATCTCGAGCCGGGCATAATGGTTTTATGAAGGAAAAACTCGAGATCGCCCGCAACTGGCTGCCACGCTATACCGGAATGCCCCTGGACGAGTTTGGGGATTATATTCTGCTCACCAACTTTTCCGATTACGTCGAGCGTTTTGCCGCTCGATTTGATTGCGAGGTACATGGGGAAGGGCGGGCCATGCAGGCTGCGACCAATTCTGCTGGCCTGACCATCATCAACTTTGGGATGGGCAGTGCCAATGCGGCCACCATCATGGACCTGCTCTCGGCGCGGATGCCCAAGGGCGTGCTGTTTTTGGGCAAGTGCGGAGGTCTCAAACATACCAGTGAGATCGGCCACTTCATCCTGCCCATTGCGGCCATTCGGGGCGAAGGAACCTCCAACGACTATTTTCCGCCCGAGGTGCCGGCGCTCCCGAGCTTCAAGCTGCACAAATTCGTCTCGGAAAAAATTGTTACGCAGGGGCTGGAATACCGCACGGGCGTAATTTACACCACCAACCGCCGGGTCTGGGAACACGACCAGCAGTTTCTCGAGCGCCTCAGACGACTGACCTGTCTGGGCATAGATATGGAGACCGCCACCATCTTTATCGTTGGCCACCACAACGAAATTCCCCGTGGAGCCCTCTTGCTGGTCTCGGATGTCCCCATCACCCCCGATGGCGTAAAGACCGAGGCCTCCGACCGCGAGGTGACGCAAAAATGGGTAGAAGTGCACCTCGAGCTCGGCATTGAGGCTATGACCGATATTGGGATCCGGGGCGAGCAGATCAAACACTTCACCTATTGAGGGCTGCCGATAGCCCTTCGCTCATCCCAGTAACGCCCGTCCGGCCTGGGCTAAGTGTTTCCACGGTTCGGGTTTCACTGCATCTTGCTCGGCCTGTGCTCGAGTACTGCACCCATGACCCGCACTGGGTGGCGGTGCTTAGCCAGACCACAGACCCAGTTGGGTGCCCAGGAGCACGGGTTTTCGTGCGGATACTGGCGCTTTGAGACCAGATTCGGAACCCGACCGATGGGAAACGCTTTTTTCGCCGACCGTCAGGGAGGGGTGTGCTCCAGGATTCAAAAGGTAGCCTCGGGGTCTCCGGGTTGGAGGATGATCTTTTTGAGTCCGGTATGAGCGGGTTGAAGGATTTACCTTCGGCTTTTAACGCCTCCAGCAACGTGTGAAGTCCAGCCGTCCTGCTGCTAAACCACCCGGGTCGGTTTTACTCCTGTCCCAGCAGTTGCCGATAAAGCGCCAGGTACTCGCTTGCAGGCCTATCCCATGAGAAATCGGCCTGCATGGCGTTTTTGGAGACGGTCTCGCGGTTGGGGTGTTTGAGGAATTCGTTGACCCCGTGCAAAACGCCCCCAGCGTTCATCGAATTGAACATGAAGCCCGTTTCCCAGTGCTTTACCGTATCGAGCAGGCCCCCCACCGCCCGCACGATGGGGGGGGTTCCGTAGCGCATGGCGATGAGTTGGGCCAGCCCACAAGGCTCAAAGCGCGAGGGCATCAAGAAACCATCGCAGCCTGCATAAATGCGGTGAGCCAGGGCTTCGTGGTAGCCCTGCACGTAGGCCATGCGGCCAGGGAGGTGCGAGGCCATCCAGGCAAAGGTGCGTTCGAGGTTGGGCTCCCCACTGCCCAGCACCACCAGATTCACCCCCATGCTCATGAGGCCATCCACCGCATCGCCAATCAGATCAATGCCTTTCTGGTGGGCAAAGCGCGAGACCACCCCCAGGGTGGGGCGGTCTTCGAGGGCAAACTCGGTCCGCAATTCGGCGCGGTTACTGACCTTGCCCGAGAGGTCGGTGGCGTCGTAGTGGTGTTTGAGGTACTTATCGGTCGCAGGGTTCCAGTAAACCGGATCGAGACCGTTCAGGATGCCCCTGAGTTTCCTGTGTTGTCCGCGCAAAACGCCATCGAGCCCCTCGCCCCCTTCGGGGGTGGTGATCTCCCAGGCGTAGCGGGGCGAGACCGTGGTCACGGCATCGGCATTCACGATCCCGGCTTTCATCAGGTTGACCCGCCCGTTATGCTCGAGGCCCGCCCCATAGTAGGTCTCGCCTGTCAACTGCGTCCAGGCAAAAAAGTCCTGCGAACCCCAGACCCCCTGGTAGGCCAGGTTGTGGATGGTGTAGACCGTGCGGGCACTAAACCAGCCCAGGTTGCGCAACAAGGGCAGCAGGGCGGTCTGCCAGTCGTGGGCATGGACCATATCGAAACCGCCCAACAGTTCAGCCGTCGCCATCGAAAAGCGCACAAAGCGGCGGAAATCGTCGTCGTAGCCGTAGGGCTTGTCGCGGGAAAAATCTCCCAGCCCTACCAGCACATAGCGCACCCCCTCATGCTCGGCATGGCCGATCCCAATCTTCTCGCGCCCACCCTCGAAGTTGAACCAGGCTTCGCCCACATAATAGCCCTGGATACCCCAGTACCAGGGTAGAAAGATGGTGGGCTCGAGGCCTTGGGCCCCCAGCACGTGCGGCAGACTACCCACCACATCGGCCAGACCCCCCACTTTGGCAAAAGGAAAGGCTTCGGAAGCAACAAAGGCAACTTTCATAAGGACACTGGCAGTTTACCCCTTTGGCTGCTTTTGTTCATGCCAGACCCCCTCTGGCAGCCAGATTCCCGAGACCCTTTGCACATTTTGCAGGCTGGGATAGGCATAGACCCATACCGCACAGGGTTTTTCGGCCTGGCTGGGGAGGTACGCTGCGGTTGGGCTTCGCAGGTATTCGCGCCCCTCGTCCTCGAGCCGATCAAGCAACACCAGGGCCTGGCTCAGATCGGCAAACCACTGCACCTCGCCCCAGACCCGACCCTCCCGGCTGGCTGGCTTGGCTACATCTCGCACCACCGCCGGGTAGCCGTAGGGCAGTCGTTCGCGCTGGGGGAGGTGAAAAAGCTGGAAACCCTCGATATAGGCCGGTTCCGAGCGTACCCAACCGGCCTGCCTCGAGACCGCAAAATTACGCTCCTTTTGCTTCAGGGTGCCGTATACAAAGACCGCTTCGGGAGAGTCCATCACCCTTCAGGATACCGCCTATCCTCAACCGGAGAACCGGTTCGTACAGGCCAACTCCAGATAGATCTCCCTCCCCCATCAGGCAGCAGGTTGTACTGTGCTGCAAGCAGTTTTTGAAATTGGCAGCCGGATAGGCCGTTTTGAAGGGTGCCCGAACGACCCTCAGGCCAGCAGCCTACCGCCCCAGCAACAGCACCACCACCGGATGCTCGGCCTCGGGCAGCGAGAGCAGCTTACGCACTTCTTCATCGTAGAAGGTCTCGGCGGGGTAGGCTTGCAGGCCCAGCGCGGTGGCCGCCACCATCACCTCTCCCACCGCGTAGCCCACCTCGAGCAGGGCGTAGCGAAAGCCCCGCAAACCAAACACAGCCTCAGAGCGCTCTGGCACGGCGCAAAAAACCACCAGAGCCGCAGAGGTTTCCACGGCATCCAGCTCCATCAGGGCCGATTTCCAGTTTTTGGGATCGAAACGGCCAGAGAGCTGTTCCAACTGATGCTGCTTGGCCGCATAATGATAGATGCCCTGAAAGGTGTCTTGCAGACGCTGCACGGCCAGGTAGACCTCGAGGGGATACGCACCCCCTGCCGAAGGGTAGCCCCGGCCGCCCCGGCGCACCGCCAGCGGGGCCAGCACCTGTGAAAGCTCGGCCTGGGTAATAGAAGAACCCACTTTGGGCGTGGTAGGCATGACCCTGGAGAGCACCCTCCAGACCGCTGGGCCGCCGTCCCGCACCGGCTCAGCGAGATCCACCGACTCCAGTGGATTGGCATAGACTTTGGCGGCAGGCGCACGCCCCCCCGGTAGCTGGTCTCCGGGGAAAATACGCGTCAGGCGGTAAAAAACCTTGCCGGGGTGCTTGTCCATAAATGCCGATGGCCGATAACCAGTAGCTTATAGCCAGACCTCTATAGGCTATCGGCTATAGACTATCAGCAGCTGGCTAGAATCTATAGCTCTTGGGCACCACCACGATGCCCTCCGGGGTGACGGTAAAGCCCCTGGCCCGGTCGGCCTCGAGGTCGTAGCCAATCTCGGTGTGGGGAGGAATACTAACGTTCTTGTCCACGATGGTGTTACGCAGCCTGGCATACCGCCCTACCTCTACCTCGTCAAACAGGATGCTGCGCTCCACCAGAGCGTAGGAGTTAATACGGTTGCGGCGGAATATCAACGACTCGCGGATGGTTCCCCCCGAGATGATAGAGCCCCCGGCAATCAGGCTGTTGAAAGCCTGTCCGGTGCGGGCTCCGGCCTCGTGGACAAACTTGGCTGGCGGTGAGTTGAAATTAGCAGCAAGCAGCGGCCAGTCCGGGTTGAACAGATCGAATTCAGGGATTACCTGAATTAAGTCCATGCTGGCCTCAAAATAAGCATCAATGGTTCCTACATCGCGCCAGTAGGTATTGGGATCCTGCTGACCGGGAATGGGGTTGCGTTTGAAATCGTAGACCTGGATGCGGTAGCCCTCGCTCAGGGCGCGGGGAATCACATCCTTGCCAAAGTCGTGGGAAGAGTTGGAATCCTTGGCATCGTGCTCGAGCTTTTCCATCAGGGCTTCGGTGCGAAAGAGGTAGTTGCCCATCGAGACCAGGGCCAGGTCGGGCTTACCGGGTATGGGGGTAGGGTTCTTGGGTTTTTCCTGAAAACCCACCATGCGCCACTGCTCGTCTACCTGGAGCACCCCAAAGCGGCTGGCCTGTTCGATGGGCACCGGGTAGGCCGCAATGGTCATATCGGCACGGTTATCGGAGTGGTAGTCCAGCATGTGAGCAACATTCATCTTGAAAATATGGTCGCCCCCAAAAACGGCTACACATTCAGGTTTGTGGTTGGCAATAAGGTGCAGGTTCTGATAGATGGCGTCGGCGGTACCGCGATACCATACCGGCCCCAGTTCTTCGTAGCGGTACATCTGGGCGGGCACCAGCAGAATAAAGGCATCCTCCAGAAAGCCCCCAAAACGCCAGTGCCGCTGCACGTGTTCGGTCAGGGACTGCGCTTTGAACTGGGTCAACACGTAGATGCCATAGATGCCCGAGTTCAGGAAATTGTTGAGTACGAAGTCAATGATGCGGTAGCGCGCCCCAAATGGCACCGAAGGTTTGGCGCGCTTGGCCGTGAGGGGGAACAACCTTGAACCCTGGCCCCCCGCGAGAATCATTCCAAGAACTCGCATAGACATGACGAAGTTGCCTCCTTTGTTACAGCATAACAGGCCCAGGGTCTAGCCGAAAGCCTGAAGCTGAAGGCCGATAGCTGATAGCAGATGGTTCATAGCCAATAGCTGATAGCCAATAGCTGAAAGCTGAAAGCCTTAGGCCTTTATTTGACCTGCGACCTGAGACTTGTGACCTGAACCCGGCCTTCGTCCAGACTCCCTGCCGCCCGCGGATGGGTATACTTTTCCAGCATGAAGCTTTTATACGAGGCGCTCGAGTGGCGCACATTTACCGATAATTCCACCGATATTGTGGCGTTCCCACCGGCACCGCCTTTTTTTGGTCAGGAACGGGCCCGGGCTGCCCTGGAACTGGCGATTCGGGGCGGGTTCCATGCCTATCTGGTAGGGCCTTCCAGCCTGGGTAAGCACGAGGCGCTGCTGGCCTATCTAAGCACCCAGACGGTCGAAACCCCACCGGACTTGCTGTACGTGCCTTTATCTGAGCGTAAGGTAGCGGTACTGACCCTGCCCAGTGGCCAGGAAACCCATCTGGCCGATGCGGTCGAGAACCTGCTGCTGGAGGTCAGCCGGCTGGACGAGTTATTCCGTCAGGGTTCTTTCCTGCGGGAAAAAACCCAGCTCGAGGCCCGCTTCAAACAAACCCGCGATCAGCAACTGGCCTCGCTCCAGCAGGAAGCGCGGGAGGCTGGGTTTACCCTGTCTCTGAATGGAGACCGGCTGGAGTTTACCGGCCCCAGCCCGGTTCCCGCCGAACTCACCGCCCGGCTGGAGGAAGTCGCGCTCGGCAGCCTGGCCGCCACCGCCGAACTCGAGGTTTCGCTAAGGCGGTTGCGCCGCGACTGGGCGTTGCACTACCTGAACACCCGGGTGGAGCCCCTGTTCCAGCGCTTTCCCCAGGCCCGCCCCTACCTCGAGGCCCTGCGAGGCCGCCTGGCCCGCTACGCCGAAACCGGCGAACCCCTCGACCCCGCGCTGTGGCGGCCCAACCTGCTCACCTCTTCCAGCAGCGGCGCCCCTCCGCCCATTGTGTTTGAGCCCTACGCTACCGCTCCACGTCTGTTTGGGAGGCTGGATTATGCCGTAGACCGGGGGGTGTGGAGCACCAATGTCAGCCTGATTCGTCCAGGCGCCATTCACCGTGCCCAGGGAGGCTACCTGGTTCTGGATGCCCTGAGCCTCAAACGCGAGGGCACCTGGGAAGCCTTCAAGCGGGCTCTGCGCAATGGACAGGTCGAACCGGTTACCGAGCCGCAGGCTCCGGCCAGCCTCGAGGTCGAGCCTTTCCCGATCCAGATACAGGTCATGCTGGTCGGCACCCAGGAGGCCTTTGAGTCGCTGGAAGAAGATCCCGCCTTCAGCGAGTTATTCCGCATCCGGGTAGAGTTCTCCTCCACCCTGCCCGCCACCCCGGAAAATCTAATGGCCCTGGGCGGATGGCTCCAGGCCCAGGGTTTTCAACTCACCCAGGGCGGTCTGGTTCGGCTCTATGATGAGGCCCGGCGCAGCGCTGAGCAACGCGACCGTATGGATGCTCGCCTGATCGAAACCCGTGCCCTGGCCGAAGAGGCCGCCGTGATGGGCGGGGGAGTTCTCACTTCCCAGGCCGTGGAGGATACGCTTGCGGCCCGCAACCACCGGAGTTTCCTCTCCGAGGAGGAGTTTCTGCGAGCGGTCCGGGAAGGGGTCTGGAGCATCCAGACCAGTGGGCGGGTGGTGGGCGAGGTCAATAGCCTGGTGGTGGTCGAGGCTGCACCCTACTGGGGCCGTCCGGCCCGGCTGACTGCCCGTGCGGCCCCAGGCCGCGACCACCTGGTTTCCATAGACCGTGAAGCCGGTCTGGGGGGGCAGATCTTCCACAAGGCGGTGCTAACCCTGGCCGGTTATCTCCGCAGTCGGTATATCGAGAGTGGCCCACTCCCGGCCACCATCAGCCTGGCCTTCGAGCAAAGCTATGTGTCCATTGATGGCGACTCGGCAGGGCTGGCTGAGCTGGTCGCGGTACTCTCGGCCATTGGCAACTTTCCTCTCCGGCAAGACCTGGCTGTAACCGGCGCCGTGGATCAGACCGGTAAGGTGCTGGCGGTGGGGGCCATCAATGCCAAGGTGGAGGGTTTCTTCCGGGTCTGCAAAGTGCTGGGCCTGAGCGGCAACCAGGGGATCATCCTGCCCAAAGCCAGTATTTCCAACCTGACCCTCCGGGCCGAGGTTCTCGAGGCTATCCGGGCCGGGCAGTTCCACATCTACGCCGTCGCAACCGTAGAACAGGCCCTCGAGCTGCTCACCGGCGCCCGCATCGAAGGCTTCCGGGGCTTACAGGACAAGATCAAAGCCGGGCTGGAGGTGTTTGCCAAGCTAGAAGAAGGCCGTGACAAGGAAGAAAAGGAGCCATAAACACCAACCCCACACCTCCCTCCTGGCCGCTCGCTGGTAGCTGCTGGCTCTTGGCCCTTCGCGTATCATGCAGCTATGCGCGGGTGGGTTGTCCTTTTGGTGCTATCCGGAAGTCTGGCCCTGGCCCAGAGCACCCCGGTTTTCGCACTGCGGCTCGAGCAAGCCTGGAGACTGGTCAAGGAGCGCTATTACGATACCGGCTTCAATGGCGTGAACTGGGAAACCGTGGGCAATACCTACCGGATCAAGCTAAGCGAGATCCGGGATTGGGAGGGGCTGTATCGCTTGCTGGACGAAATGTACGGCGAATTGGGCGACGACCACTCGAGGGTTCTCAGCCCTGCCCAGGCCCGGCGCTACCTGAGCGGAGGGCAGTGTCTGGCCCTGCCCTTCAGGGATCAGGATCTGCTTCCCATCTCTACCCAACCCACCCCGGGCGCCCCTGGTGCGCAGCCTGTAAGGCCAGTGATCCCCACCCCTCAGCCATCCCCGCCTCCCCTACCGTCCGAGCCGTCCTGGTCGCCCTACCAGGCGCCCCAGGTGCACTTTACCGATGGGGTGGTCATCGTGCGCCTGAGCAACCTGGTAGATGCCGCGGGCCTGAGTGCCTTACAGGATGCCATCCGCCGCTACGATGCCAGGGCCAGGGGCTATGTGCTCGACCTGCGTGGCAACCCTGGAGGGCTGGTGCTTCGCATGGCCGAGGTAGCCGGGGTCTTCATGCGGGGGGTGCCCTGGCGCATCGTCAGCCGAGGCATGGGTGCGGTTCCACTTCCCACCATACCCTTTCTTGGCCGCCCCCAGACCCATAAACCACTGGTGGTGTTGATTGATGGCAGTGTCAACTCCGCCGCCGAAGGACTGGCCGGTGCACTAAAAAACGCCCGAAGGGCCTACATTATCGGCACCCGAAGCGCAGGCAACACCGAGGCCCTCACCCCTTACTGTTTTCCTGACGGCGGCGTGGCCCTGGTTGCCAACGGCGTGCTGGCGCCTTTCTCCGGCCCCACCTGGGAGGGGCGTGGGGTCGAGCCTGACCTGGTGGAAGCAGACCCCAGAGAACAGCTCGAGGCCGCTCTGCGCTACATCCTGCGCCCGCGCTAGCAGTACATCTACAATTGGGAGCCGCCCCTACTTTTGCGGCAGGCTCTGGAAAAACTCGAGTTCGCCGATGCGCTGAACCCCTGCGGGGTTGCTTACAAACGACAGGCGGTTGATGGGGGTCAGGATGGGGAAACTGGGGTTGGTAAGGTCGAGTTCGGCCACCGTCCAGAGGGTGCCGGCCCGGTTGGGCACGCTGTAGGTTGCCACCAGGGTCGCACCTCGGAATATGCGCACCTGGGCACCCGAAGTAGCCATCGCACCGCTGCTGCTGGAGTCCTTATTTGAGTAGTCGTGTACCGAGAAGCGATACACGCCCGCGCCGCCGGTGGGTTCGTAGATGGTGGTGGTCTCGGGGCCAAAGCTGGTCGTGTCGTCCACATCCAGCTCGGCGTAGCGGATGCCATTAAAACTGTAGTTCTTGCTGGCCGTTGGGAAATAGATGTGAAACCGTCCACTGCCCGCACCGGGCGGGTTGGGGCCGGTGAGGTGGGAGTCGAGGTCGGAGGGGGTCTGGCCCCAGGTGAGTACGAAGCGCCACTGGCGGTCGGCGATGGGGGGTGAGATGCTGGCGTTCTGATCGAGAATGGTCTGGCCGCCCACCACCATCACAGTGAAGTGGTTGGGGGTAAAGCCGTCTTTGCTAACGGTAGCGGTGTAGCTTCCTGCCTGAATGTTGCTAAAAGTATAGTGGCCGGACAGGTTGGTGGCGGCAGAAGCAAGCACAGTTCCGCTGGTGGCGTTGATGCCGGCTCGAAGCTCGAGCAGTGCATCGGGGACTGCCGTGCCGTCCTGAGCGTTGGTAATCTGGCCGCCGGCGCTTCCGGTCAGGCTTCCCTGATCCGCTACGAGTTGAATCTGCTCCAGGAAAGTGGTCTGCTGGTGCCGCACGGCCACACCATGGATGGTGACGGGCAAGAAC
>NZ_CALMCQ010000252.1 GCF_937863175.1 uncultured Meiothermus sp.
GACATTATATGGGTGGGCCTCAGTACCCCCAAGCAAGAGCGCTGGATGGCAGCTCACCTGGGCCAAGTGCAGGCTTCGGTCATGATTGGGGTGGGTGCAGCCTTCGACTTCCACGCTGGCCTCAAGCAGCAAGCCCCGCGCTGGATGCAGCGTAGCGGGATGGAATGGTTTTTTCGCATGGTCTCCGAACCCCGGCGGCTGGCCCGGCGCTATCTGCAAAACAACCCCAGGTTTGTGATGGCAGTGCTGATGCAATTGCTGGGCCTGCGTCGCTACAAGCTAGACATCTGAGGAGGAAAAGTATGAAAACAGCTCTCGTTTGCGGTGCAGGTGGGTTTATCGGCGGGCATCTGGTCAAAAAACTCAAAGCCCAGGGTTACTGGGTGCGCGGGGTTGACCTCAAGCGCCATGAATACGTGGAAAGCCCTGCCGATGATTTTGTGGTGGGCGATCTGCGCGATCCACGCCTGGTGGCCCAGGTGATTGACCGCAGGTTCGATGAGGTCTACCAGTTGGCTGCCGATATGGGGGGCGCGGGATTCGTCTTCACGGGCGAGAATGATGCAGCCATCATGCACAACTCGGCCATGATTAACCTGAATGTGCTGGAAGAACTGCACCAGAAGGGCGTGGGCAAAGTCTTCTACTCTTCCTCGGCCTGTATGTACCCCGAGTACAACCAGCTCGACCCCTCCCGGCCCGTCACCGCCGAGGACTCCGCCTACCCCGCTGCCCCCGATAGCGAATACGGCTGGGAGAAACTTTTTAGCGAACGCCTCTATTTTGCCTATCACCGCAACTACGGTATGGACGTACGGGTGGGCCGCTTTCACAATATCTTTGGCATCGAGGGTACCTGGGAGGGTGGCCGCGAGAAAGCGCCTGCGGCCATGTGCCGTAAAGTAGCCGAGACCCCTGAGGGCGGCGTGATTGAGGTGTGGGGTAGCGGTACCCAGACCCGCTCCTTCCTCTATGTGGACGAGTGTTTGGAAGCCATCGAGCGCTTCATGAACAACGACTACATCGGCCCGCTCAACATTGGTTCCGAGGAGATGATCAGCATTAACGACCTGGCCCGCATGACCATCGAAATCTCCGGTAAAAACCTCAGCATCCGCAACGTTCCGGGCCCTACCGGCGTGCAAGGTCGCAACTCCGACAATACCCGCATCCGCGAAAAGCTGGGCTGGGCTCCCCACCGGCCTCTGCACGAGGGTATGGAGCGCACCTATGCCTGGGTAGCGGAGCAAGTTGCCAGAAAGCAAAAGGCCAAGGAGGTTGTAGCTCAGTAAGGTTTGCTCAACCTGTCCCCCTGGCTCTGGTCAGGGGTTTGTTTATACGCTCCGTTGCAAGCGCCTGGCCCAAACTTCGTTTTGTAATACCTGTTGCGAGGCTTGCAGGCTGCCCTTTACACATCCCGCTCCGCAGCCAGTATGTAATCCACTCTAACCCAACCTTTATTGCCATCCGTCAAGCTATAAAAGTGCGGTGGATTACCTGGATAGCTGTTCCTACCCTCCTAATTTCACTGGTCTCGGCGCAGCAATTGCGCTACATCCCTACCCAACCTTATATGCGCGGAGCGGGTGTATGCAACCCAGCCCCAGCCCCACGTAACCCCAGCGAGCAGTCCAGGTGGGAAGAATGGCCTGGCTATCGCGAGCGCATTGCTTTGCTGGCCCCCCGTCTTTTGGGCGAGCCCGACCAGGCCCTGCTGATGCCCGTTCTGGGGGTTCGGGTGCGGCAGGTAGGGGACAGCTTTGGGGCATTGCGCCCCGGAGGCCGCCGCCACGAAGGGC
>NZ_CALMCQ010000253.1 GCF_937863175.1 uncultured Meiothermus sp.
GGTTAAGAATCCGGCCACGGTAAAGATACTGCCGTTCGTGCATGTCACCAAACTAAAGGGTCGCGAAACCTACGTCAAACCATGAAGAAACCCCTCGAGCCCCCAGGGTAAACTGAAGGCTAGCCATGAGCAACCTGACCCAGTACGTTGCCGGTTTTCTCTTCACACCCGACAAGACTCGAGTGGTGCTGATTCGCAAACATCGGGCCGACCCGGATGCACGGTTGTTCAATGGAGTGGGCGGCAAAATTGGGTTGGACGAGCTGCCCAAAGCGGCCATGTCGAGGGTGTTTAAGGAAGAAACCAGTATAGCTATTCCTCCTAAAGAGTGGATGGCTCTGGCCCGCCTGGAAAGCTACGCCGTTCAGATTTATTACTTTGTAGCCATCTCGGAGCTGGCACAAGAGGTTCAGAGCAAAGACGGTGACGAGGTGGGCATTTTCACCGTAAATGAACTTTTTGCCGGCCCGGTGGTGCCGGGCGTGCGCTGGCTGGTTCCACTCGCCTTCGACAGCCGCGTCCGTTTCCCCGTTATCTTCGATGGAACCGTTTGAGGGATAGATGAGCGAAGATCAGTTGTTCGAACAACTCAAACGCGAGGTGGATTTGTTGGGCCGGGCTTTGGGTAAAGCCATCCGCTCGCTTACGGGCGAGCGCATGCTGGAACTGGAAGAGCAGGTGCGCGAGCTTACCAAAACCCTGCGGCAAAGCTATACCCAGACCGCCCAACTGCAGCTTCTGGCCATTGTGCGGGGCCTTTCGCTCCCGGAGGCCGAAAACATGGTTCGGGCCTTTTCGACGTATTTCCACCTGGTCAATCTGGCAGAAGAACGCCACCGGGTGCGGGTCAATCGGGAGCGTGAAAAAAAGAGCACCCGTAACGCCCCCCGCAGTGAATCGTTTCTGGCGCTGGTAGGACAGCTCAAAACCCTGGGCCTTAATTACCAACAGGTTGTGGATGTGCTCTCCCGCCTGCGTCTGCACCTGACCTTTACCGCCCATCCCACCGAGACCCGCCGTCGCACCCAGAGGCATCACATCCGCGAGATTGAAAATCTCCTCGAGCAGGGCCAGGATGCAGCCCTGGAACCTCGGGTGGCTCTGCTATGGGGTACCTCCGAACTCCGCAAATCCCGCCCTGCGGTCGAGGACGAGGTGCGAGGAGGCCTTTTTTACATCACCCACACCCTGTGGCAGACCATCCCTCGGCTGGTGGATGGGCTGGAGAAGGCGGTAGAGGCACACTACGGCAGGCGCCCCGACCTTTCGCCTCCACTGGCATTTCGCAGCTGGATTGGCGGTGACCGTGACGGCAACCCCAACGTGTTGCCGGATGTGACGGGCTGGGCACAAAGCTATGCCCGCGAAACCGCGATTCGCAAGTTTGTAGAAGATGTGGACGGCCTGATTCAGGATCTATCGCTAACCGACGACCGGATCATCATTGCCCGCGAATTGCGGCTGGCCCTGGAAGACCATGCCCGGCGCCTGCAGCTACCCGAACGCTTTCAGAGCGAGCCCTACCGCCAGTTTGGCATGGGGCTGCGCTACAAGCTGCGCTCCTTGCTGGGAGAGCAGCCGGGCCCCGGCTACAGCGGAACCCCGGAGTTTACCGGTGACTTGCGCAAGGCCGAGATCAGCCTCAACCAGCTCGGGCTCGCCGAGATTTCCAGGGCCAGCGTACGCCCGTTGCGCCTCAGAGCCGAGGCTTTTGGTCTGGATCTGGTCAGCCTGGATTTGCGCGAAGAATCACGGGCCTTGACGGAGGCGGTGGCCGAGTTGCTCAAAACAGCGGCGGTACACGAGCATTATGCCGCCCTGGAACCCCTTCAAAGGGAAGCCCTCCTGACCCAGGAGCTTACTACTGCAAGACCCCTGGCTCCGGTGGGATACCGTCCCCAGACCAAGTCCTTACAGACCGCCCTGGAAGCCCTGCGCAACTGGAAATCGCGCGGGGCACACGTGGTCTCGATGACCCATGATGGCAGCGACCTGCTGGAAGTGATATTGCTGGCGCGGGAGGTAGGGCTGTATCGTCCGGGACGGGCTTTACCCTTTGATGTGGTGCCGCTTTTTGAGACCCTGAGCGACCTGCAGAATGCGCCCGAAGTGGTCGCAGGACTGCTGGATAACCCCATTTTCAAGGCCCATGTGCAGGGCCGGGGTGGCCTCGAGATCATGATTGGCTACTCTGACTCCAACAAAGACGCGGGTTTCCTGGCGGCCAACTGGGCGCTATACCAGGCCCAGGAGGCCATTACCGCCACTGCAAAGAGCCGGGGTGTACCGGTCTACTACTTCCACGGACGCGGCACCTCCACCGCCCGGGGTGGTGGCACGGCAGGGCGGGCCATCGCCAGCCTGCCGCCCGGCACGGTGGGCAGCCGGATGCGCCTGACCGAGCAGGGCGAGGCCCTGGCCGATCGCTATGCTCATCCTGACCTGGCTTATCGCAACCTCGAGCAGATGCTCTACCACATGACCCTGGCTTCCGCCCGCGACCTCTATGGGCAGGCCGACCCCCTCAAGGCCGAGTGGCGCGAGGCCATGGGACGAGCCGCCGAACGCTCTACCGAGGCCTACCGCGAGTTGCTGTTGCGCCCTGGCTTCTTCGAGTTTTACGAACAACTCACCCCCATCCGGGAGATCGGCACCCTCAAAATCGCCAGTCGCCCGGTCTATCGCTCAGGCCGAGTGCGCGAAATTAAAGATTTGCGGGCTATCCCATGGGTGATGTCCTGGACGCAAGTACGGCTGCTAATTCCCGGCTGGTATGGACTGGCTGAAGGTCTGGAAGAAATCCCCCTGGAGCTGCGTCGCGAGATGTTCGAGCAGTGGCCTTTCTTCGCTACCACCCTGGACAGCGCCGCCATCGCGCTTGCCAAGGCCGACCTGGGTATCGCCCACGAATACCTGCGCCTGGTCAGGCCCGATTTAGCGGAGCGCTTCTTCCCCAGTATTGCGGGTGCCTTCGAGAAAACCAGGGCCATTCTGGAACAGACCTTCCAGAACACCCTGCTCTTCAGGCACCCGGTGCTGGCCCGCCAGACTGAGTTGCGCAACCCCTATGTAGACCCCGTCTCGCTGGTGCAGGTGGAGTTGCTGGAACGCTACCGCCGCACGCCATTCGAAGCCCCCGAACGCGCGGATCTGGAGCGCGCCCTGATGCTCTCGCTACTGGGCATCGCAGCCGGGCTGCGCAACGCAGGCTAAAGCGTTTGCGAACACAAACCGACCTCGAGCCACCCCGGGGCCTGCGTGAGAAAGGCTAGTGGGGTGGTCGGCAACCTGACGAAAGAGAACTGGTCGTTCTGAGGCCGCCCTGGCCGATGAATCCGCTGTGCTGAGCTGCACGGTACGGAGTCACCCTTGGCTACGACAGGCTTGATGGATGCCCAACCCATTTATGTCGAAGCCCTGGGCCACCCCGCAGGCCGGTTTGCACAAATTGGCAAATCCGATAAGATGGGCGACAACCCGAGTTTCCTGAGGAGGTAGGGATGAACAGAAGTTGGATTGGCTTTTTGGCAAGCCTGGCCCTGGTCGGCACGGCATGGGCACAACGCCCCGACACCATCGTAATTGCGCAGGGCGTGGACGTAACGGTGCTCGACCCCAACAACCAGCTCGAGACCCCCACCGCCAATGTTTTGGCAAATATCTTCGACACCCTCTACATGCGCATGCCCGACGGCTCGGCGCGGCCCTGGCTGGCCACGGGTGTGCGGGCCATCAACCCCACCACCTGGGAGATGACCATCCGCCAGGGGGTCAAATTCCACAACGGCGAAGACCTGACCGCCGAGACGGTGAAGTGGAACTTCGATCGGGTGATTGATCCTGCTCGACCGTTGCGCATCTCCAACTCCTGGGCCAATCTGGCCAGCGTGCAGGTGGTCAACCCCACCACCCTGCGCTTCACCACCCGCAACCCCTTTCCGGTGTTTGTGACCCGCCTGACCGGCTTCTTCATCCTGCCGCAAAAGTACGTCACCGAGAACGGCAACCGCTTCCTGCAAGAGCCGGTGGGTACGGGCCCTTACAGGTTTGTGCGCTGGGTGCGCGACCAGCAGTTTGAACTCGAGGCCAACCCCAATTACTGGGGCGGTGCACCCAAAATCCGCCGGGTGATCTTCCGACCCATCCCCGAAGCCAGCAGCCGTGTGGCCGAGCTGATCTCGGGCGGGGTGGACATCATCACCAACCTGGTGCCCGAAGCGGTTAACGCCGTGCGTGCCTCGGGCGCAGCCGATGTGCGCAGCGTACCCAGCATCCGTAACATCTTCTTGATCCTGAACACACAAAACAAACCCGATAGCCCCCTTGCCAACCCCAGGGTGCGCCTCGCGCTCAACTACGCGGTAGATAAGCGCACCATCGTTAAGAACGTTCTGGGCGGCTTTGGGCAGCCCACTGGCTGTTCGCTCAACAGCTACATCTTCGGCTACGATGCAAGGAGCTGTCAGCCCTACGAGTACAACCCCACCCGTGCCAGGCAACTGCTGGCCGAAGCGGGCTATCCCAACGGTTTCACCATGACCCTGGGCTCCCCCAATGGGCGCTACCTCAACGACCGTCAGGTGGCCGAAGCCGTGGTTGGGCAGCTCGGGCAGATTGGGGTGCGGGTCGAGTTGCGGGTGCAGGAGTGGAGTACCTATGTCGGCCAGGTTCTGGAGCGCCGCATCCCCACCGACGCGGTGCTGCTGGGCTGGGGCAACAACGAGTTCGACGCAGACAACTCGCTTTATAGCCTGTTCTTCGGAGGCACCGTGCGCGGCGGCCCCCGCCAGGTAGCCTTCAGCTACATCCGTTCAGTGCCACTCGACAACGCCCTGCTGCAAGCCCAGCGCACCACCGATCCCGAACAGCGCAAGAGGCTCTACCTCGATGCGCTACGGGTCTTGCGGGCCGAATCCCCCTGGATTTTCCTGCACCAGCAAGAAGACCTTTACGGCGTAGCCAGGCGGGTTGACTGGAAACCCCGCCCCGACGAGCGGCTGTTTGTCGCCGACATGGCCCTGAGGTAATGCGGCTGGTCTAGAGCGCCAGGGGCAGTCTTGGCTCCTGGTTCTCTGGTCTGGATTCCCGCTATTTGAGCTTTTGGATTTGTGCTGGCAAGCGGGCTTGGAGTGGATCGGCCCCGGTGAATAACCCGTCCAGCGGGCTGATCAAAGACAGCAAGAAACGTTCCTGCGAACCCCTATGGCTGCCTATCTGATACGCCGTCTTGTACTTGTCCTGGTGGTCGTCTGGGGAACCGCGACCCTGGCCTTCTTTCTGCTTTTTTTGTCGGGTGACCCGGTCAACCTGTTGCTGCCGCTGGACGCAACACCCGAAGTGCGTGAACAATTCCGCGAGGCCAACGGTTTTGACCGCCCGGTCTGGCAGCAATACCTGAGCTACATGGGCCGGGCCATACAGGGCGACCTGGGTATCTCCCTGCGAAACCAGACCCCCGCCCTGGGACTGGTTTTGGAGCGGATGCCCGCCAGTATGGTACTGGCCGGTGCGGCCCTGTTGTTCGCGGTCATTTTTGGCGTGCTGGCGGGGGTGATTGCGGCGGTTCGAAAGGGAACTACGCTGGAATTTGTGGTCTTGTTTTTTGCCCTGCTGGGCCAGTCGTTGCCGGTGTTCTGGCTGGCCCTGATGCTGATTCTGGTGTTTGGGCTCGAGCTGCGCTGGCTGCCCATATCGGGCTACGGGGTAGGGCCGATTCCCGGCTTACCGGCCTTTGCCAACCTGATTCTTCCGGCGCTTGCGGTGGGCACTTTCTCGATGGCGGCCATCACCCGCCTGACCAGGGGGGGCGTACTGCGCGAACTGCGTAGCGACCATGTCCGCACTGCCCGGGCCAAAGGCCTGGGCGAGCGGGCCGTGATTTACAAACACGCCCTGCGCAACGCAGCCATTCCCGTGGTCACGGTGATCGGACTGCAGCTGGGCAATCTGCTCTCGGGCGCAGTCATCACCGAGACTATTTTTGCCTGGCCTGGCGTAGGCCGACTGGTGCTAACCGCCGTTACTCAGCAAGATTTCCCGGTGGTGCAGGCCGCTGTTATCGTGTTTGCGGTGTTGCTGGCGGTTATTAATCTGGTAGTGGACTTGCTGTACGGGGTGCTCGACCCCAGGGTGCGATATGCGTAGGGGTCAGGGAAAGATGCTCTTGCTGGTGAATCTCGAGGTCAGCGGCGTCCAGGGTTTTGGGCGACCCCATTTGGGCAAGCTGCCTTTTCTAGCTCAGCGGAGTCCCCATGCGTAGAGTCCTTCGCGCCCCCTCTGCTGTCATTGGGATTGGCCTGATGGTTCTCTTTATCCTGATGGCGATTTTTGCCCCGATCATCAGCCCGCACAACCCCACCCAACAAGACCTGCAAGCCATCACCAAGCCTCCTGGCATCGAAGGCCACCTGCTGGGCACTGACCGTCTGGGGCGCGATATGCTCTCGCGCATCTACCACGGTGCACGCCTGTCCCTCGTGGTGGCAGTGGCCGGGGTGCTGATCGGCGCAGCTATTGGGATTCCGCTGGGGCTGCTTTCGGGCTACCTGGGAGGCCAGGTGGACGATTTCTTGATGCGTCTGGGCGACATCCAGCTTTCGCTACCGTTTATCTTGCTGGTAATCGCCATTATTGCCGCTCTGGGGCCTAGTTTAACCAACACCATTGTAGTGCTGGGTGTCACAAGCTGGGTGCTGTATGCGCGGGTGGTGCGGGGTGAGATTCTGTCGCTCAAGGAACGTGAGTTTGTGCAGGCCGCCCATGCCCTGGGTGCATCGGGGCGGCGCATCATGCTCAAGCACCTGCTGCCCAACGCAGCCGGGCCGCTGATCGTAATAGCCACCCTGGAATTAGCCCGTTTAATCGTTACCGAAGCCGCGCTTTCCTTCCTGG
>NZ_CALMCQ010000254.1 GCF_937863175.1 uncultured Meiothermus sp.
GCTATAAAGAAGCGCACCCCGGCTCTATCGCAGGCTTCAATCATCTCGAGTCCATCCTGTACGCTCAGGGCAATCGGCTTTTCGCAAACCACGTGCCGCAGGGCAGCGGCGGCCTGCAAGACCATCTCTTTATGCAGATGGGTAGGTACACAGATATCTATGATGTCCACATCGCGTAGTAGCTCGGCATAGTTCTGATAGACCTTGATGTTGAACTGCTGGGCCAGGTGAGCAGCCTGCTTGAGGCTGGCCGAAGTACAGCCCATGAGTTCGGCACGGGTGGTACGCCACCCCGCAGCATGTACCTCTGCCATCACCCCACTACCTGCGATCCCTACCCGCATGGGGCCTCCTGTTGGGGCAGGGATGTGGGAATGTATGGATTACCAGGTAGTGCGGATTCTTTTCCACAAAGGCGGTTGAGGTAGCAAGCATACGCTTTCACGGAACCCGGAGGCAAGCAGGAGGCGGTTTCCAAAGCAACCGGGGATGCAATCCATTCCAAAACCACCCTCGGCAGGCTCCACGAGAGGCCCCTTGCCTGTTCTCGCTCATTTTCCTCATCCCCTCGGCTCCTTTGCTCATTTCCCTGCTCCTGAGGTGATGCCGCGAATCAGTGCTGCGGAAAGGCAAAATAAAGTACCACCGTCGGAACAATCGCCAGCGTGAGCGCCACCTGCACCGCATGGTAGTCGTGGACAAACTGGCCCAGAAATTCCCCTGGCCCCCAGCACCACGATCCTGGTGCGCTCACCAGGAGCCAAAATCAAAGGAAACCACCGATCCTTCCATAGCGGGATCATTAAAATAGCCCGCACCGACCCCATCACCGGGCGCACCAGGGGGAGGGTCAGCCAGTAGATTCGGTACTCGCTGGATACATCCAGGGTTCTATACGCGATACAAAAAAGGCGTTGGACTATGGTGCAACTCGTATCTAACCACCAGATTGTGTGCCAAGTCAAATTTCACCGGGTAATCGTTAGCGTCAACCGCTCCATTAGAATACTCCAGGAGCGATCAGAGGAGCCGTTTGGGACAGCGATTTCATCCATACTTCAAATTCACCCCGTGATTCTTACCCTTGACAAACTGCCAGACCCTCGTCCATATACTTAGCCGTATGCCGGATTCGACCTTAATTGTTGTGGAATCACCCGCCAAGGCCAAAAGCATTCAGAAAATGCTGGGGGTCGGGTATGAGGTGCGGGCCAGCAAGGGCCATGTGGCCGACCTGCCCGAACGTGACCTGGGTGTGGACCTCGAAGCAGACTTTGCGCCTCAGTATGAAGTCAAAAAGGATAAGCAGCCGGTAGTGGACGACCTCAAGAAGGCCGCCCGGGGTAAGCGTGTGCTGATCGCGACCGACCCCGACCGCGAGGGCGAGGCCATTGGCTGGCATCTGGCCAGGCTGCTAGGGCTCAACCTGCAAAACCCTTTGCGGGTAGAGTTCCACGAGATTACCCCCCGGGTGGTTCGGGCTGCCGTGCAACAGCCTCGTACTATAGACCAAAGCCTGGTAGACGCCCAGCAGGCCCGGCGGGTGCTGGATCGGCTGGTGGGTTATCAGCTTTCTCCTGTACTCAGCATGGAGTTCCGGCGCAGGGCGCTCTCGGCTGGCCGGGTACAGTCGGTTGCGCTGCGGCTGCTGGTGGAGCGAGAGCAAGAGATTGAAGTTTTTGTACCACAGGAGTACTGGACGATTGAAGGGCAGTTTGAGTCGGAGGGCCAGAAGTTCAAGGCCATGCTCTACAGCGTGAACCAGGAGCGGCTCCAGACCAGCGAAAAATTCCTCATCACCCACGAAGCCCAGGCCCTGGAGATCACCCGCCAGGCCCAGGCTGTCCAGAACTACCGCATCAGCAGCATCGAGCGTCGCGAGCGCCGCCGCAATGCCGCCGCGCCATTTACTACCTCCACCCTTCAGCAGGCCGCCAGCAGCCGCCTGGGCTGGACGGCCAGCCGTACCATGCGAATAGCCCAGAGGCTGTACGAAGGGGTGGATCTGCCCGAGGGCACGGTGGGCCTGATCACCTATATGCGCACCGACTCCACGCGGGTCTCGCAGGAAGCGCTGGCCGAGGTGCGGCAGTACATCCCCAGCCATTTTGGATCCGGCTACCTGCCCGAAAAACCCAACACCTACACCGGAAAAAAGGCCGCCAATGCACAGGATGCCCACGAGGCCATTCGTCCCACCTCGGCC
>NZ_CALMCQ010000255.1 GCF_937863175.1 uncultured Meiothermus sp.
TAAAGTTCTTTTTTACATTCCTGTTCTCGGCTACGGCGGGGTCGAGCGGGTGGTGCAGTACCTGTCGGGTGGCCTTGCGACGCACTATGACATCCTGGTTGTGGCCCAGGGTTCCGAACCAGGCGACCTGCTCTCTGGGGCCCGGCTACCGGCTAACGTGACCATTCTGCCTGCGCCTACCGAGCGTTCGGCCATGAAACACCGGGCCATTCCCGGTCAGGTGCGCCGACTGGTGCGATTGATCTCCGACTACCGGCCCGACCTGCTGCTCTCGGCCTGGCCCAGGGTGCACCTCACGGTGGGGATTGCGCTGGCCTTGCTGCCCAGCACGCAGCGGCCCAGGTGGATTCTTACCGAACACAACGAAATTCAGGGTTACCTGGGATCAGGGTTGCGGGGGGCGCTCAAAACTGCACTGATTCGGCTTCTGGTTCGTCGTGCGGATGCCTATGTGGCTGTATCGGAGAAAGTGGCCCGTTTATCAGGCGCGATCTATCCCGGTTCCAACTTCCGCGTAATCTACAATCCGGCCATTGCCCCCGACCTCGAGCACAAATCCCAGGAGCCTGTCGAGCACCCCTGGTTCCAGGGCCAGCACCCGGTGGTTCTCTCGGTAGGGCGGATGGATACCATGAAGGATTTTCCCACCCTCCTGCGGGCCTTTAAACTGGTACTGGAGCGAATTCCCCTGGCCCGGCTGGTTATCCTGGGCGAAGGTGAGCAGCGCCCCAGGCTGGAGTTTCTGGTTTCGGAGCTGGGTGTAGGGGAACAGGTCTGGATGCCGGGTTTTGAGTCGAACCCCTACAAGTACATGGCCAGGGCCACGGTTTTCACCATGTCTTCAGCTTTTGGCGAGGCTTCGCCCCTGGTTCTTTCGGAGGCCATGTACCTGAGTAAGCCCGTGGTTCTGACCCGGTTTGCCACTGCCCCCGAGTTTGTGAACTCGGGGGTGGATGGACTGCTGGTGGATATCCGCGACCCCCAGGCTCTGGCCGACGGACTGGTTCGGGTGTTGCGAGACCCGAACCTGCAAACACGTTTCGGCGCAACGGCCAGAACCAGGGTTAAGGAGCATTTTTCGGTAGAGCGGGCAGTTGCCAACTACGCGGCCCTCCTGGAGGAAGTGCTGGGCCCGCCCGCGTTGGCCGGGTCAAAACCGTATGGGATGTAGGGGGTAGTGGGTGTCTAGAGAACGATTTGCAGTCTATCTCCCAGCCCTATTGGGGGGCGGAGCCGAACGCTCGATGCTCAACCTGGCCATCGGGATGGCAGAACAAAATGTAGATGTAGATCTGGTGCTGGCCTCGGCTACTGGCCCTTACCTGAAGATGGTGCCCCCCCAGGTTCGGGTGGTGGATTTGAAAGCGGGGCGGGTATTGTCCAGTATGCCTGCTCTGGCCCGCTACCTGCGGGAAGTAAGGCCGGTGGGGATGGTTTCGGCCCTCGATCACGCCAACGTGGTGGCCCTTTGGGCAAGGCGGCTGGCGGGAGGGCAGAGCCGGGTGGCAGTTTGTATGCAGAACACCCCGACCCAGGACGCCAGCCACTCGGCCTCCTTTCGGGGTCGCCTGACTCCAGTGGCCATGAAGCTCTTTTACCCCTGGGCCACCGGTATCGTGGGGGTTTCACAGGGCGTGGTGGATGATTTTATCAAGATGACCGGGATTCGCCAAAAGGTCATGGTCATCCACAACCCGGTGGTTACGCCCGACCTCTTCCGGCGGGCCGACGAACCGGTAGAGCACCCCTGGCTTCAACCTGGCCAGCCGCCGGTCTTGCTGGGGGTGGGCCGCCTAACCCGGCAGAAGAATTTCCCCAACCTGATCCGCGCTTTTGCCAGGGTGCGCACCCAACAACCCTCCCGCTTGATGATTCTGGGGGAGGGTGAGGATCGCTCGGCGCTGGAAACCCTGATTGCCGAACTGGGTCTGCAAGGCGAGGTCAGTCTGCCGGGGTTTGTGCAAAATCCTTACGCCTATATGAAAAGGGCTGCTATGTTTGTTCTATCGTCCGACTGGGAGGGACTACCTACGGTACTGATTGAAGCTCTGGCCCTGGGAACCCCGGTGGTGTCCACCAACTGCCCAAGTGGGCCGATGGAAATTTTGCGCGGGGGAGTTCTGGGCCGCCTGGTGCCCATGCAAGATGCTGAGGCCCTGGCCCAGGCCATTACGGCCAGCCTTTCCGAGCCGTTCAAGCCCGTTTTGGAAGCAGCTTATGCTGACTACACCCAGGCGGTGGTGGTGCAGCAGTACCTGAAGCTCTTAAGGGGGATGTGAAGTGGCTCGTCTGGCCTATGCGGTGTTGTGGCTGTATGTCTTCACCATCCCCTGGGAAAACGTGTTGCTGATTCCGGGGGTGGGCACCCTGAGCCGGTATGTGGGCATCCTGGCTGCCGTTGTCACCCTGGCCTATGTGGTCACTTCAGGGCACCTGAGACTGCACTGGGCACACCTGGTGGGGCTGGGTTTCGTACTGCTGGCGATGCTCAGCTATTTCTGGAGCATTGCCCCCCAGGACACCCTCGAGCGCGTTTTGCAGTTCGGGTTGCTGTGGATATTTTTCTGGGCCCTGTTTGTGGTTTTGAAGGATGAAGCGCCGGTACGGCGGATACTGGCGGCTTATGTCCTGGGGGCCTATGTGGCAGCCGGCAACACCATCTACCACTTCCTCAGTGGCAGCGAGGTGGTTTTCCAGCGCTATGCTGCGGCCAATTTCGACCCCGGCGACCTGTCTTTTGTCCTGGCACTGGGAATTCCGCTGGCCTGGTATCTGGCCTTGCGCGAGACGCGAAGCCGCCTGGTCTGGCTCTACTGGCTATACCCCCTGGTGGCCCTGGGGGTGGTGCTCCTGACGGCGGCTCGAGCGGGACTGCTGGGCGTGGTCGTGGGGCTGCTCTTCGTAATCCTGACCCTGCCCCGAGCCTCCTGGCAGATTAAGGGTCTGGTGGGGGTTTTTGCTGCACTGGCCATTACGCTGTTGCCGGTGTTGGTTCCACCGGAGAGCATCTCGCGCCTGGCGACCCTGGCTGAGGAGGTCAGCACCGGCACCCTTAACGACCGCACCCATATCTGGGCCGCAGGCTGGCAGGTACTGGGCGACCAGCCCTTGCTGGGAACCGGCGCAGGCACCTTCGGGGTCTCGCTAGAGACCCATCCCTGGTTTCGGCAGTGGGTGGCCCCCCACAACCTTTTTGTTGGCATTGCCGCAGAGATGGGGGTGGTGGGACTGGTCTTGCTGCTGCTACTGCTGGCGGGCGTGGTCTTCAGTATCTGGCAGATGACCGGCCTTGAGCGGATGCTCTGGGGGGCGGTCTTCATAATTCTCTTGCTGGCCTTAATGGCCCAGAACTGGGAGTGGCGCAAACAGACCTGGTTTGTGCTGGGCATCATCCTGGCCCATTACGCCGCGCTTGGACAGGCGGGTCAAATGGCCCTGGGAAGGCTCAGGGGGAAGACCTCGAGGGGGACGGCGTGAATCGCCGAGTGTTGTTTCTGATCACCTCGCTCATATACGGGGGGGCCGAGTCGCAGCTCGTCGAGCTGGCCCTGGGCTTTGCGCGGGCGGGCTGGAGGGTGCGGGTGGTCTGTATGACCCCCCTGGGGCCGAGGGCCCAGGATCTGGTTCGGGCTGGAATTCCCGTCGAAACCCTCGAGATGCGGGCAGGCTGGCCCAGCCTGAAAGGGCCCTGGAAACTGGTGCAGATACTGCGCGAGTTTCAGCCTACGGTACTGCACGCCCACATGGTACACGCCAACCTGCTGGCCCGGCTGGTGCGTCCCTGGGTGCGGATTCCATTGCTCATCTGCACAGCCCACAACATTAACGAAGGGGGGCGTTGGCGTGAGCTGGCCTACCGCCTGACCGACCCCTGGTGCGACCTGACCACCCAGGTGAGTCAGGCCGGACTCAGGCGCTACCTCGAGGTGGGTGCGATTGCCCCTGGACGGGGTATGTTTATGGCCAACGGGGTGGACACCCAGCGTTTTGCACCCGATGCCGCCTGGCGTAAGGCCGTGCGTGATGAAATGGGTGTTCGGGACAGCTTTGTATGGCTGGCGGTAGGCCGCTTTACCGAGGCCAAGGACTATCCCAATCTTTTGCAGGCTTTCGCCGAGGTTGCACCGGGCCATCCCACGGATCAACTCTGGCTGGTGGGCCAGGGGCAGTTGCTGGAGTCCATGCGTCAACTGGCCCAGAGCCTGCAACTAGGTGAACGCGTGCAGTTTCTGGGAGCCAGGGGCGATGTGCCCCGTCTGATGCAGGCTGCCGATGCCTACGTGATGTCTTCAGCCTGGGAGGGGATGCCGATGGTGCTCCTGGAAGCGGCGGCCATAGAATTGCCGATCGTGGCAACCGATGTCGGCGGAAACCACGAGGTGGTACAGGAGGGTCGTAGCGGTATGCTGGTGCGCCCCCAGGATAGCGCCGGTTTGGCGACAACCATGCGCCAGATGAGACGGAAATCCGAACTCGAGCGTAAAGACATGGGCAGGGCAGGCCGGGCTTTGGTGCTCGCGCACTACGACCTGCAAGGGGTTATAAGCCGTTGGGAAGCGCTTTACCTGCGCTTGCTCAGTCAAAAAACGCCGCAAGTCTTAGGAGAACCCTGATGCCCAAACTGCTCATGGTGGCCACCACCTCTCTGTTTTTCACCGAGTTCCTGCTACCCTATGCGGCACACTTTCGGCGGCTGGGCTGGCAGGTGGATGGTGCTGCCGCCGGTGCGCCCGGATGCGAACAGTCCAAAGCCGTATTTGACCAGCTCTTCGATGTGCAGATGTCACGCAAGGCCCAGGATCCGCGCAATGTGCTGCTGGCAATGCGTGAACTGCATAGCCTGGTGAAGCGGGAAGGCTACGATATCGTCCATGTACACACCCCGATTGCGGCCTTCGTAACCCGACTGGCCCTGCGTGGCTGGCTGGCTTCGGGCCGGGGCAGGCTGATCTATACCGCCCACGGTTTCCACTTTCATCCCCACGGCCACCCGCTAAAGAATGCACTGTTCTATAGCCTGGAGTGGCTGGTCAAGCGTTATACCGACTACCTGGTGGTGATGAACGAGACCGACCGCCGGGTGGCCCACCGGCTGGTGGGGTCGGCACGAACCGTCTATATGCCCGGTATTGGGGTAGACCTGGACTTCTACTCGAGCCGGCGGGTTGCACCGGAGCAGGTCGCGCAGCTACGGGCCTCCATGGGACTAGACCCGCACCAACCCTACTTCCTGATGGTTGCCGAGTTTATCCCGCGCAAGCGCCACCAGGATGCGCTGCGGGCCTTTGCGCACCTGGGCGAACCCTCCGCCCACCTGGTACTGGCCGGGGAAGGGGTCTTGTTGGAAGAGATGAAAGCCTATGCAGCAAAACTCGGTATCACCCAGCGGGTGCACTTTCTGGGCTTTCGTCGGGACATTCCGGCTCTGATCCAGGGGGCCGTTGCGACCCTGCTTCCGTCCGAGCAGGAAGGCTTGCCGAGGGCTATCATGGAATCGTTTTGTCTGGGGATTCCCGCGATAGGGGCCGATGTACGTGGAATCCAGGAGTTGCTACGGGATGGGGCTGGTCTGCTCCACCCGGTGGGGGACGTGCCCGCCCTGGTTCAGGCCATGCGCTGGGTGCTGGAAAACCCTTCAGCAAGCCAGGAGTTGGGCCGCAAGGGGCAAGAACACGTACAGACCTATGATCTGCAAAATGTGCTTGCTCTACACGAGGAACTCTATGCAGTGGCACTGGGCCATAAGCCGCTGCCAAAGCCCGCCTAGGAAAGGAAGCTTGTGTTGGACTGGTGGTTGCTGTTGTTCACAGTGGTATCTGCGGTTGCTCTGGTGGGGTGGTCCATTCCGCTGGCTCGAGTGCTGGGCATCGTAGACAAGCCGGGGGAAATAAAGATTCATTCCCTGCCAACCCCGCGCTTTGGTGGGATGGGCATCGTGGCAACCATTGCCATCTGGGGTTTATATACGGGTTCCTTGTCCGGATGGGCCTTGTTGGGCCTGCTGATCATAGCTACAACGGGCACCCTCGACGACCGCTACAACCTCTCGCCCAAGACCCGCCTGGCTGCCGAGTTGGTGGCTGGGGTGGCGCTGGGCTTGCACTTCTGGAGCGAGTTGGGCTGGTTGGGCCTGGCCATGGGTATCGTGCTGGTTCCAGTGATGGCCAACGCTGTGAACCTGATCGATGGTATGAACGGGCTGGCCTCTGGCAACGCCATGATTTCGGCGGCAGGGCTGGCAGTGATGCTGTGGGCGCTGCAACTCGAGGCTATGCTGGCCATCATCGTGGTGGGCAGCCTGGTGGGCTTCCTGGTGTGGAACTATCCCAAGGCCAGAACCTTCATGGGTGATTGCGGTAGCCTCTCTACCGGCTATATGCTGGCCATGCTGTTGATGTTCTCCGCCACCCACGGCTGGATTACCTTTCTAGCCGCCGGGGTAATGGTAAGTTTTCCGCTTTACGATATGGCGGCGGGTATTATCCGGCGCTGGCGCCGGGGCAAGCCCATTTTCGATGGCGACCGCGACCATACCTACGACCGGCTGGATCAGCTTTATGTGCGTAACCCTACCAGAACCGTGCTGGTAGTCTGGGCAGTTACCGCCCTTCTGGTCAAAGTGGGTCTGATTGTCAGCAACGCTGTTTTGCTGGTTGGAGCCCCACTCATCCTCCTGGTCGTGGCCGTTTTATTCTGGTCAGCCTATCGGCTGGGCGCGCTCTAAACCGCGCCGTGTTGGTTTAGTCAAATCGGAAAGGCCCCTCCGCCCGGTTACTGGCACCGCACCCGGGGCACTTCCCACCAATCGGCGGTACGGTGGGCACATACCCCTTCCCCAACACCGAGTGCGGTAGGGACAAATGACCCATTGATCTGTAACGCCATGTTATGGACGGTTTGAAGCGGAATGGCTCTATAATCCGAAATAAAAACTTCCTGAACGGGCTTTCCTGGAGATCCCGGAACCGACACTGGGTGTGTTTGCAGGTCAGGCTTCGTTATTAAGCACGTTACTGCTGTGTTGCAGCGTGAAAAAGCCTTGCGACCAGGCGTAACGAAGGTGACAATGCGGCTACGCATCGTACTTTTTAGCGAATAACGCAACCATAACGCTATTTGACCTAATCTTTCTAGCATACCCCTGGAGATGAATGTCTCCGATTTTATGAAGGAGCGCACTGATGTTGAAAAATCCCGTTACCATCACGCCCTTTGCTCCCTGGCCCTACTTTGAACCCGATGAAATTGAAGCCACGGTGAAGGTGCTTCAGTCGGGAAAGGTGAATTACTGGACGGGCCAGGAGGGCCGCATTTTCGAGCGCGAATTTGCCGACTATGTGGGAACCAGACATGCCATCGCTTTGCATAATGGTACGGTAGCCATTGAACTCGCGCTCTATGCGATGGGCGTCGGGGATGGAGACGAAGTCATTACCACTCCGCGCACCTTCATTGCCTCGGCCAGTGCGGTGGTGATGCGCGGGGCCAGACCGATCATGGCCGATGTGGATCGCGACAGCGGCTTGATTACTGCGGAGACCATCGAGAGGGCCATCACTCCCCGTACCAGGGCCATCGTCGTGGTACACCTGGCGGGCTGGCCCGCCGACATGGATCCCATCATGGAACTGGCCCGTAAGCACAACCTGTGGGTGATCGAAGACTGCGCCCAGGCCCACGGGGCAAAGTACCAGGGCAGGAGTGTGGGTTCCATTGGCCATGCCGGGGCCTGGTCTTTTTGCCAGGACAAGATTCTGACCACCGGCGGGGAGGGCGGGATGCTCACCCTGAACGATGACGAACTATGGAACAAGGCCTGGAGCTTCAAGGATCACGGCAAGAGCTACGATGCAGTATACAACCGTCCACACCCTCCGGGCTTCCGCTGGCTGCACGAGGACTTCGGGACCAACTGGCGCATGCTCGAGATGCAGTCGGCGATGGGTCGGGTAATTTTGCGCAAACTGGATGCCTGGATCGAGAAGCGTCGGATGTACGCCCACTACCTGAGCCAACGCTTCCGCCAAATCCCAGCCCTGCGGGTGCCCGAAGTGCCCTCCGACCTGTACCACGCCTATTACAAGTACTACGTCTACGTACGCCCCGAACTGCTCAAGCCGGGCTGGAGCCGGGATCGGATCATGCAAGTGGTGAGTGATATCGGTATCCCCTGTATGAGCGGGAGTTGCAGTGAGATTTACCTCGAGAAAGCCTTTACCAGCCGGGGCTGGCAGCCCGCCGAGCGCCTGCCGGTAGCCCAGGAACTGGGTGAGACCTCCCTGATGCTCCTGGTGCACCCTACCTTGTGCATGGAGCACATCAAGGCCGCAGCCGATGTGGTCGAACAAGTGATGCTGGAGGCTTCGCGCTAAGGCGCGAGAGGAGCCGGGATGATTCAGAATTTGAAGGAATTGCGTTTTAGCCCCGATGTGGTATTGCGGGCCCTGGCCGATCAGTTGATGGTGGGGGGGAGTTTTGCGGCAGCGATGGTGGTTCATTTGCTCCTGGCCTATAGTGGAGCGGGAGCCAACCCCAGCCTGTTGGGGCAGTATGCGCAAGTGTATGCCCAAAACATCTGGATTCTGATGCTGGTTAGCTTTGCCATTTTTGCCGCCAACGGCTTCTACACCAGGGGTCGAGCCTACCGCGGCCGTTACAAGATGCTGGTGGTAGCCCAGGCGGTGGCCCTGGCCTATCTGGTGTACGGCTTTACTGTTTTTATGCTTCCAGTAGCGATCAATCCGCCCAGCCTGGTGGTGTTCTTGGGCTTTCTATTCACGCTGGTTCTTACCCTGGGCTCCCGGGCTTGGGTACACTACTGGTCTATTGTTGAGCTCGAGCGCAAAGCCAAAGCCAATCCCATCCCCATCCCCAACCTCCAGCTCAACGACCGCACCATCCTGGTGATTGGCGGTGCAGGATACATCGGCTCGGGTCTGCTGCCCCGGCTCCTGGAGAAGGGCTACAAGGTGCGCCTCTTAGACCTGCTGATGTTCGGTAAAGAGCCTATTGCCCATGTGCTGCACCACCCTAACCTGGAGATCATCCAGGCCGACTTCCGCCAGGTGGACAAAGTGGTGGAGGCCATGCGCGGCGTGGACACCGTGGTACACCTGGGCGGCCTGGTGGGTGACCCGGCCTGTGCCCTCGACGAAAACCTGACCACCGAAATCAACCTGGTTGCTACCCGCACCATCGCCGAGATTGCCAAAGGGATGCGGGTCAAGCGCTTTGTTTTCGCCAGCACCTGCTCGGTCTACGGGGCCAGCGATATCGTGCTCAACGAGCGTAGCAACCTCTACCCGGTCTCGCTCTACGCCCGCTCCAAGATTGCCTCCGAACAGGTGCTGCACAAGCTCCAGAGCGACGATTTTTCGGTGGTGATCCTGCGCTTCGGCACCATCTTCGGCCTTTCAGGCCGCACCCGCTTCGATCTGGTGGTTAACCTGCTCACTGCCAAGGCCATTGTAGACAAGAAGATCACGGTGTTTGGCGGTGACCAGTGGCGGCCCTTTGTCCACGTGGACGATGCCTCACTGGCGGTAATGCTTGCCACCGAAGCCCCCAAAGAGCGCGTTCATAACGAGACCTTTAATGTGGGGGGCAACGACGGCAACTTGACCCTGGGCATGGTCGGAGAGCTGGTCAAGAAACTGGTGCCCGACGCCGAGCTGATTGACTCAGGTCGTGATGGCGACCGCCGCAACTACCGGGTGGACTTCTCCAAGATTCGCAACCTGTTGGGATTCGTGCCTCAGTGGACGGTAGAGAAGGGCATCCAGCAGGTGATTGATGCTCTACGTAGCGGCAGGGTGCGCGACTACCGGGCCTCGATGTACTCCAACGTCAAGTACCTCACCGAGGATACCGCTTCGGAGTCGGTCAAGCAGTACTACCTGGGCTGGGAGAAAGGCCTGATCGAGCGGGCCCACATGCAGAATACCACCGAGGAAAAACCCCCCATCGCTACCCCACAAGCCTGAGCGCGTCGAACAAAAAGGGGGGGTGAAACCCTCCCTTTTTGTTTGTACGGAATGGTATACATCCCCTTTGTGGCCTGACCTCCCGTTGACAAGGCCTGCCTTTAATGGCGCAGGGTTCTCTCCCTAGGAGGATAAATCATGCGTCAAAGAGTCCTTTCTCTGCTGCTGGTAGCTCTGCTAATGAGCCTGTTAATGAGCGCCAGTGCTCAGCGTGTGCGGGTGGAGTTCTGGCACGGCCTTGGTGGACCGCTGGGCCAGTTGCTCGAGACCATCACTGATGATTTCAATCGTTCGCAAGACCGCTTTCAGGTGAATGCCACCTTCCGTGGCAGCTACCCCGAGACCATGGTAGCGGCGATTGCCGCTTTCCGGGCCGGGAATGCCCCTCACATCGTGCAGATGTTCGAGGTGGGTACAGCTACCATGATGCATGCGGGGGGGGCGATTGTTCCGGTCTATCAGTTGTTTGCCCGCACCGGGGTTCCCTTCGACCCCAGCGTCTTCCTTCCCGCTGTCCGCAGCTATTACAGCCTGCCCGATGGCCGCCTGATGTCGTTGCCGTTCAACAGCTCAACTGCCATCACCTGGTACAACCGCGATGCGTTCCGTGCTGCCGGCCTCAATCCCGACCAGCCCCCGCGCACCTGGACTGAACTGCGTAACGCTGCCAGGCGAATTGTTGCCAGCGGTGCAGCGCGCTGTGGCTTTTCCACCGCCTGGCCCACCTGGACGCAGTTTGAGCAGTTCAGTGCGATCCACAACGTCCCCCTGGCCACCCGCGCCAATGGCATGGAGGGTCTGGATGCCCGACTTCAGATTAACAGTCCTTTGCACCTGCGCCACCTGCAGACCCTGATGGACATGCAAAGAGAAGGCTCGTTCACCTACGGTGGACGCGATGGGGCCGCCGATGCCCTGTTTGTCAACGGCACCTGCGCGATCCTGCACGGGTCTTCGGCGCTACTGGGACGGGTGCGGAGCGAGGCTACCTTTAACTGGGGCGTGGCCAACCTGCCTTTCTACGATGATGTCAGGGGTGCTCCCATCAACTCGATTATCGGTGGGGCCAGTTTCTGGGTGATGACCGCTCCGGGCCGCACCGACCAGGAGTACCGCGCCGTTGCCGAGTTCTTCCGCTTTATCAGCCGCCCCGAAGTTGCCCGCCGCTGGCACTCCGAGACCGGTTTCCTGCCCATCCGCCAGGACGTTTTCAACGAACTGAATGCGGCTGGTTTCTACCGGGCCAATCCGGGCCGCGACCTGCCGCTGCTCCAGCTGACCCGCACCGAGCCGACCGTTAACTCTCGAGGTCTCCGCCTGGGTAATATGCCCGAAATTCGCAACATCATCCAAGAAGAGGTAGAAAACGCCCTTCAGGGCCGTCAGACTGCCCAGCAGGCTCTCGACAATGCGGTCAGGCGTGGCGATGCCGTGCTGGCAGCCTTTGAGCGTGCCCACCGATAGCTGTTTGTGATAGTTCGGTGTGGTATAGAACCGTCGAAGTAACTCGCGATCCTGTGATCTGGTCATCTACAAAACAGGCGGGCGTTGGCTGCGGGGAAGTTTCTGCCGCAGCCAACTCGGCTAAGCCACTGGCCCTGGGCCGCTGATAAGGTTCTACCCTTCACTATGCAAAGGCGTGTAGTTTATCCCAACAGAGTTCTACCGTACTTGTTGCTGGCCCCCCAGATCATTATCACGGTGGTCTTCTTCATTTACCCAGCAGCCGAAGCCATCCGGCAGGCGCTCTACCAGCAAGATCCCTTTGGGCTGAACGCTCAGTTCGTCTGGTTTGAAAACTTCGCCCTGGTTTTGCAGGACCCCCACTACTGGGAAGCTGCGCGGGTGACCCTGATCTTCTCGCTTGCGGTCACTCTGCTGGCGATGGCCCCCGCCTTGCTGCTAGCGGTGATGGCCGACAGGGTTGTGCGGGGAGCAGCGGGGTACCGCACCCTGATTGTCTGGCCCTACGCGATTGCACCGGCGGTGGCGGCAGTGCTCTGGCTGTTTATCTTTCACCCGGACATCGGCTATGTTGGGCAGGGCTTGCTTGCGCTGGGCATTCCCTGGGACTACCGGATGAACGGCGCCCAGGCCTTGCTGCTGGTTATTCTGGTCTCGGCCTGGAAACAGATCAGCTACAACTTCCTGTTCTTTTTGGCGGCCCTGCAGTCAATTCCCCGCTCCATCACCGAAGCTGCAGCCATTGATGGGGCCAGTGGGATGCGGGGCTTCTGGTTGATCACGTTTCCGCTACTCTCACACATCACTTTTTTCCTGCTGGTAGTGAACCTGATCTACTCCCTTTTCGACACCTTCGGGGTGATTCACGCGCTAACCCAGGGCGGGCCGGGCGTGGCCACCACCACCCTGATGTACAGCATCTACCGCGACGGGGTGGTCAATGTAGACCTGGGGGGTTCTTCGGCCCAGTCGGTGATTTTGATGGCTGGGGTGATCCTCCTGACCATGCTCCAGTTCCGCTACCTCGAGAAGCGGGTGCACTACTAGGTACCTATGCGCAGACCCCATAACTGGCTGGCACACTTCATCCTGATTCTGGGGGCGCTGATCTTCGCTTTCCCAATTTATCTGGCGGCCATCGGCTCGAGCCACGATGCCGGTACGATTGGGCGTGGACAGATGCCCTTGCTCCCTGGAGATCAGTGGCTCACCAACTACCAGCAGGCCCTGCAGAGCGGCCAGGGAGAACGGGTGCGTGGCAACCCGGCTCTGGGCCTGATGCAGAACAGCCTGATCATGGCTCTGGGTATCACCTTCGGAAAGATAGCCGTCTCGCTGCTATCAGCCTATGCGGTGGTGTTTTTCAGGTTTCCGGGCCGCATGTTCTTCTTCTGGCTAATTTTTCTAACCCTGATGCTGCCCGTCGAGGTCAGGATAATTCCCACCTATGCCGTGGTTGCCGACTTTGGCATGGTGAATACTTTCGAGGGCCTGATTATCCCGCTGATTGCCTCCGCAACCGCAACCCTGCTTTTTCGGCAGTTTTTCCTGACCATCCCCGATGAGCTGGTGGACGCTGCCAAAATGGACGGTGCAGGCCCGATGCGCTTTTTCTGGTCCATCCTGCTGCCGTTATCGCGCACCAATATCGCGGCCCTCTTCGTGATTATGTTCATCTACGGCTGGAACCAGTATCTCTGGCCCCTGCTGATTACGACCAGCTCGCAGATGCAGACCGTAATTGTAGGCATTGTCAAGATGATTGGTACGGGGGAGGCCCAGACCGACTGGCACCTGATCATGGCTACAACCGTGCTAGCCTTACTACCGCCGGTGATGGTGATCATCCTGATGCAGCGCTGGTTCGTCAAGGGTCTGGTGGATGCCGACAAGTAAAGTATCTGCAAAAAACCAGGATGGGAGCCTTAATTTAGTCCAGCAGCCCCGACCGGGCCAGCAGGGCCCTGGGGTCAGGGTCGCGGCCCAGGAAGCGGCGGAAGAGCTCGGCGGGGTCTACCGCGTTGCCCTTGCTCAAGATGTGGGAGATGAAGTCCTGGCCAGTCCGAGGGTCGAAGATGCCCTCGGTCTTGAAGCGTGAGAAGGCGTCGGCGTCCAGCACCTCCGACCATTTATACGAATAGTAGCCAGCCGCGTAGCCCACCGGATGACCAAAGAGGTGGGCAAACCCGGCCACAAAAGCATAGTCTTCGGGCAGGGGTGCAGGCACGAAGGGCTGCATGATGGCTCGAGCGTAACTCACCACGTCGCCATCGCTGGGAAGGTAGCGAACGTGCAGCGAGAGGTCGAGCATTCCAAATGACAACTGCCGCATCCCCAGGCTGGCAGCCCAGTAGTTTCTGGCCCGGGTCAGCTTTCCGAACAGCTCTTCTGGGATAGGTGCACCGGTCTGATAATGACGGGCAAACAAGTCCAGGGCTTCGCGCTCCCAGCACCAGTTTTCCATGATCTGGCTGGGCAGCTCCACAAAGTCGCGGGCTACCTGGGTTCCGGCCAGGCTACGGGCTTCCACGCTGGAAAGGGCCAGGTGCAGCAGGTGCCCAAACTCGTGGAAGACGGTCTCGACCTCGCGGTGGGTCAGCAGGGAGGGCTGGTTGCCCACCGGAGGGGTCAGGTTGCCGCACATCAGGCCCAGGTGGGGCTCGGTGGTCTGGCCGTTGCGCACCCCACGAATAAGGGAGTTCATCCAGGCTCCGCCACGCTTGTTTTCACGGGGGTGCCAGTCGGTGAAGAAGCGGCAAATGCGCTCCTTGTTCCGATAAATCTCGTAGGTTTTGACCTCGGGGTGCCAGGTCTGAACCCCCTCAATTTCGCGCACCTGAATGCCAAATACCCGGCGGCAAATTTCAAAGAGCCCGGCCAGCACCTGGGGCAGGGCAAAGTAGGGGCGCAGTTCTTCCTCGTCGAAATCGTAGAGGGCTTTGCGCCGTTTTTCGGCATAGTAGGCAACATCCCAGGGTTGCAGTGGGGGAGCCTGGGGGCCTTCGAGTTCGCGCCGGAAGGCTTGCAGGGCCCCGACCTCTTTGTGAAAGTAGGGCTCGTAGGCCTCGCGTAAATCCTGCTCGAAACGCAGAGCGGTTTCAGCTTTGCTGGCCATGCGGTTTTCCAGCACGTAGTCAGCAAAATTAGCATAACTCAACAGATCGGCCTTTTCGCGGCGCAGAGCCAGGATTTCGTCAATCAGGGGGCGGTTGTCTCGGCCCGGCTCGGTGGCACGGGTGTAGTAGGCCAGGTAGGTTTGCTTACGAATTTCGCCGTCGTCGAGGTGGGTTTGCAGGGCCAAAAAAGTGGGTTGTTGCAGGGTGAATCGGTAGCCTTCGCGGCCCTTCGAGCGAGCGCTGGCCTGGGCTGCCTCGAGCGCACTCGGGGGCAGGCCCGCCACCTGGCTCTCGTCGAGATAAAGCTCCCAGTCGGCGGTGGAGTCGGTGAGGTGTTGCTCGAACCGGGTGGTGATCTCCGAAAGGCGGGTATTGAGGGCCTCGAGGCGGGCCTTCGGGTCTGCTGGAAGGTCGGCCCCCTGCCGGAGGAAATCGTCTAAGCGCAGCTTCAAAAAACGAGCCCAGTCTGGGGAAAGTTGCAGAGCTTCCTGAGTAGCAGCAAACTCCTGGAGGGCCTGGTAAAGCTCGGCGGAAATCTGCACCCGGGTACTAAAGGCGGTGATGGGGGGGATGATGGCATTGTATGCCGCGCGAAGTTCGGGGGTAGAGACCACGCTCTCGAGGTGGGCTACCAGCGTATAGGCATAGGAAAGGGTCTCGCCCAGCCGATCCAGGGCCACCAGGGTGTTGGCCTGGGTGCGCGGCCCTTCCACACCCAGAATGGCCTGGAATTCTTCTTCCGCGCGGGCGATCAGGGTCTGGATGGCAGGCTCGATGTGCTGGGGTTGGATATCGTCAAACGGAGTATCGTAGCGAATCTCCAGCAGAGGGTTCTCGTGCATAGCACATTAGTATAAGCGTGGTCAGGTGTAGATGATGTGTAGCCTTTAGGCGTAACCCTGCACGGCCCGAACCACGGCTTCCACCTGCAGCTCCTCCAAAAAAGGGTGCATGGGCAGGCTCAACACCTCGCGGGCAGCGGCTTCGGCAGCGGGGAGGGAGCCTTTGGGGGCCAGGTCGCGGTAAGCGGGTTGAAGGTGGGCTGGCACCGGGTAGTGGATGCTGCTGCCGACACCACGGTCTTTGAGGTGGGCTGCCAGCCGGTCGCGTTCGGGATGGCGCACCGTGTACTGGTGATAGATGTGCAGTGCATAGGGCATTTCACAGGGGGTCTGAACCCGGTTTTTCATCCCTTCGGTGTAGATCTGGGCGATCTGTCGGCGGCGGGAGTTCCAGCTTTCCAGATGGGGCAGCTTGGCCCGCAGGATGGCTGCTTGCAGCGCATCGAGCCTCGAGGTATAGCCCGCAGGCCGCACGTGGTGGTAGCGCACCCGGGAACCGTGGGCCGCCAGCAGGCGCGACTCCTCGGCAACCTGCTCGCTTCTGGTGGCGATGAAGCCCGCGTCGCCATACGCCCCCAGGTTTTTGGTGGGATAAAGGCTAAAGGCCCCCGCATCGCCCAAGGTTCCGGCCTGAGGATGCGCACCGTCACAACCCTTGCCCAGCAGTCGTTTGCAGTCAGAAGCACAGTACCTGGCCCCAATGGCCTGAGCTGCGTCTTCCAGAACCTTCAAACCGTGTTTTTGCGCCAGGCTCAAGATTTCCTGCATGGGTGCGACCTGTCCGTACAGATGCACCGGCAGAATCGCCCTGGTGCGCGGTGTGAGGGCCGCTTCCAACAACGCCGGATTGAGGTTGAAGGTCTGGGGGTCAATGTCCACCAGGACGGGTATCGCTCCAGCATGTTGAATGGCCTCGATGGTGGCGATAAAGGTGAAAGGGCTGGTGATGACCGCATCCCCCGGCCCAACCCCCATGGCCCGCAGGGCGATAAAGAGCGCATCGGTTCCCGAACCACAGGTCACCACGTGGGGCACCTGCAGAAACTCCGAAAGCTCGGCTTCCAGGGCCGCAACCTCGGGGCCACCCACAAACCCGCCGGAGGTCAGTACACGCTCCAAAGCAGCATCTATCTCATTTTTCAGCTCGAGGTACTCACGCTTGAGGTCAAGAATTGGAACCATGCAAACACCTGTTCTATAGCTTAGTACATCGCTGGTTGATTTTTGCCGTAAACAGCAAATGGCCTGGGATCTGCTTCCTTTCCCCCGGCATTGAAAACCCAGGCCTACCGGTAGATGCCCTTCCCCAGCCAGATGCCCGCCGCAATGCCCAGCAGATTGGCGGCCCAGGCCGCAATTTCGGGAGGAAATGGGCCCGACAGGGCCAGCACCTTGCCGGTACTGAAAGCCAGGTAGTAGGCAATGGTG
>NZ_CALMCQ010000256.1 GCF_937863175.1 uncultured Meiothermus sp.
CCCAACAATACCTGACCCGTTCGTACTCGTATCTTTGCGTTGTCTGGCTGTACCGATCCAATCCGAGCGCGGAAACAATTCTTTCCATCACCCCTCCAGTAATCGGTCTATCTCGGCATGCTGTGGGTTTGTGGGTTTCCAGCTCTTCCAATCCACCAGTTGCTTCTTGATAGCCTCGAGCACTGGTTTGCGCACCGCAGGCAGTTTGTCGCCCAGCTCCCTGAGGAAGAAATTTAGTTCGCCGCGCTCGTTGCCGGGTTTGATGCCCTCAATACGTTTACGGTACGACGCCAGCAGTTCCTGGCCCTGCTCGGTCTCGCTCTTGGGCTTTGGTGGCAACTTTACCTCAAAGTATCCGTAACCGGCGTTGGTCTTGCCGCCCAGGCCCAGGTGAGTAAGAGCGAACTCGAGCATCTCGCCCGCTCGATAAAGCCACGGCGCGGCATTCTCCGAAGCACTCGAGATCGCCAGTACGAACTTCGTCCCCGGCTTTACGCTCAGGAAAGCCACCGGATTGGGGTCGTCGAAGTCGGTGGGCCAGTCTTTGTCCCCGGTGCTGTAGTAGTTGGGATGGTGTACGGTGATCACATCTTTCTGGAAGGGGATTTTGCAGTCAGGACTCAGCCAGCCGTCCCAGTAGACCAAGTGGCCCGCACTGCCCTGAGTCCTGCGCTCCTTATTCGGCTCCTCTCCAAACATCACGGCCTGTTGCTCCTCATTCAAACCGTATTTGCCTGCCGCCCGCCGCAACAGACCCTTAATCGCACTCCCCGGCAGGTAGGGTGTGCCGTAGGTATGGTGAATGGCCAATCCGTTTTCAATGGGGCTGCTGTTTCCCAAACCAATAGCCAGCGGGGTGGTGGTGGTGGCCTCGATGAACACCGCGCCTTTGAGCACCTCCCTCCACCGGTCGAAGGCAGTCTGGTAAGCCGAGCCGATGGGGGTTTTGGCGATGGCCTCGAGCAGTTTCTGCTTATCGGCGGGGTCGAACCCGCTAAGGCCCTTGTACAGCCCAAGCCCGGCATGAGTTGCCAGTAGCGCCCGTAGATTAGTCCGCATCGCGGCCCCCTGCCTCGACCTTCAACACGCTCCTGGCGAAGCGTTTGAAAAATACCCAAGAGTCAAGCACACGGCGGGTGTGATGCATGTAGGTAAGGGCGGGGGCAGTCTGCAAGCTGGGCAAGAGGTCGCCCTTAATCTCCAAGATCGCCCCGACATGCTCGAGTAGCTTTTGGTGAGCCTTGGCCCGATTGCCATCGCCACTGGCTTTATCGGCACTGAAGGCAACCGCCTGGCACAGCCCGCTCTGCATCACCATCACCGGAAAGTTGTGGCAAAGTCCACCGTAGATGTTCTTGGTCTCCTGGTCAGCACGCTCAAGGCCGCTCACCAAATCGAGGGCCAGCTTCATATCCCGCTGGCTACGGGTTGGCGGCATCGGCATGGCTACTCACCCCCCAGCCGCCGGAGCAGGCCCCGGCCCACGCTGCCCTTGCCCCCGATCTGGAGGTAGGGCTTCTGCATCACCTCATCAAAGTCGTTCGCTTTCGAGAGGGCGAAGCAAGAGAACACTGCCTCGGCGGGCACAGCCTCCTCGTACCAGAGGGCACCGCCAACTACGGTCTTGGTCTCGCTCTCGAGGCGCACCCGTGCGATCACCTCCATGCCGGTCTCGCAGAAATAGGTGAACACGTCGTTGCTGACCAGGGCGAAACGCTCGAGGAAATACGGTTCCTCCTGGCCGAAGATGGCCTGGCTTAGGGCGTTGGCCAGCCCGTCCGCAATGCCCAATATGTCGAGATCTATGTCTTCCAGAATCACCTTGTTTCCTGGCTTGATCTGGCTACTGCTGGTGACAAAAACCTGTACCCCGCCCGGCGCGTTTAGCCCTGGCAGTGTGACACCCGCATCAAGGGCTTGGGCGTCGCGCAGCCAGCGCTGCAACACCAGCGGGCAGGTGATGAGCGCGAAGGACCCCGCGTAGGAGCGCACCGGCAGCAACAGCAGCCGGGCGTCGGTGAGGGTCAGCTCGCCCGCCTGGCTGATGTCCTCGAACTGGTCATCCGTCTGCTTTCGCTTGCCAGCGAAGCCGAAGGTCTTGCGGGCCTTAAGGGCGGCCTCGAGTTCTTCGGGCTTGTACTCCTCGTCGTTTTTCAGGCCGCGCCCATCGCGTAAAACGCCCTTAATGCTGCTGGCCGGAATCACCGGGAACCCGGTGGACTTTTCCCGTGCGACCGGGAGGTCAATTACGCTGCTGCTGTCCTGCCCGGTTCCAGAGTGTACGGGCGTTAGAGCCTGCCAGAAAATCGCTTTTGCCTGCATGTTTACCACACTCCCCACAGGGCAAGACCGAAGCCGTCCTTGCGGTCTTGCTCGTTGTCGCTCACCGGACGCAGCCAGCTTTCTAACAGGTCGCTGGGATTGCCGCCTTCTATCTCAAAGAAGTACACACTTCCCGCCGGAACCATCCAGCGCACACTTTTGGGCCGATTTTCCCTCAGGTTCCATCCCGAAACCGGCTCACGCCGCCCAATGGCTGCCGAGACCAGCCTGAGCCTTACTTTCGAAAGCCCCCTGGGCAGGTGTTGCGCCCCCGAACCCGACCTGTCCACCCAACCGGGCTTCCAGCCGTGCTCGAAGATCGCGGGCGTTGCCAGCACCATGCGCACGCGCTTAGAACTGCCCACCGTCTCCTTGATTTCACTCGGGCAGTCGAACCAGTACTTGCCCAACTCGTCTCGTACCGTGACCCGCACAGGCCGGGACTCACCGCCCAGAAAACCCAGCGCCTCGGGCTCCGTCTCCAGCGAGACCCTGGCCCGGATCCGCCAGTCGTGGTACTGGCCATCCTCCAGGCTCTCCAGGGCTCGGTAGCCAACGCTGTACAACACCCCTTCGCTGGCCTTGCCACTGGCAGGGTCTATGCCCACATGAATCCGCTGTTCGCGAGGCAGACCAGCGATTTTCCTGGGAACCACGTCTCGGCCCAAAAGCCAGGCGGTCATGTCCTTTTGCGACCAGAAGGTGTAGCCAGTAGCCGCTTTTCGCTCGTCGTCCAGAACGAGTGGCCTCATGCCGTCCGGCAGATTGGTTCCTCCAGACGCCTGGTCGGCAGACCGCAGACGCCTGACCTCGACCTCTGTAGTCTTCCCACCCTTTTCTTCAAACACCACTGCGTCCCGCGGGGCGGGCAACACGAACTCGTCACCGCGCACCAGCAGCGGCGAACAGATCTGGAGGCCATGCAGGTTTTGCAGAGCCGGGTGGTCGTCGCGGAAGCGCACCCCCAGCTTCCGGCCAACTTGAGTCCGCACAAAGCCTGCCACGGTGCTGGGCAGGGGCAGCGGCAGGCTTTGCGCAGCGGTCTCGGTGCCCTCGGCCTGGGCGAAGGGTCGCCCGTCGCGCCACAGCAAGGGAGCAAAGGCTTGAATGTCTAGCACACGCTCAGGCATGGCCCACCTCCCGTTTTTCCTCGGCCCGGATGCCGCCTAGAAAGCGGGCAATGATGAGCTGGTTGGCGTAGGTGCACAGATCCTGGCGGGACTCGAAATGGGGCAGCTTGAGTTCCTTCCGTTCCTTACGGCCCAGGATGCGCTCGGCCTCGGCCTGGAGGTAGGCCGCGCCCATGTCGTCCTGCCACTCTCTGGCCAGCTCGAGCAACTCGTAGGCCAGGCCCTGGGTTAAGTCGCCCTTCTCAAACGATTTCGCAAGTTCAGGCCAGCGCAGACTGTCCCATTTCCGCACCACCGTGAGCGGGGCACCGCCACGGGTGTGCAGGGCCACCGCAAGGCTGTTGCGTCCGCCATTCTTGGCGGCCCTTTCGGCATCTCGAGCAGCCTCGAGCGAACCTGATAGTGGCTCGCGGTAATGCACAATCGCAACCCCTGCCGAGAGCGTTCCGCGCACCGTGTGGCGAAACTCCTCCGACAGTTCTCCGGCACATTTGATCGCGGTGTTGACGGGCAGCATCGCCAGCACGTCGTCGCCGCCGGAGTAGACCAGAAACCCGTGGGATTTGGCCACAATTTCTTTAGCTCTTCGGGCAAACTCGTCCAGCGTTGAGGACAGCTTTTGGTGTTCTTCGACCGATTTTTTTTGCGAGATCAGGTCGCCCATCCTGTCACCGTCGGCGATCAAAATGGCGTAGTAGGGCTGGGGTTCTTGTATGTGGTCGTCGTCCTCTCCGTAGCGGTCATTGGGTATCGCATGGGGGTCTTTGGCCCGTCTGGCCATGGTGCGGGTGTCCACCACCGGGTCGGAGTGCACCACTCCATAGATGCGCTTGAGCAGCGACACCGCGTCCAGATGCTCGCTGCCCTTGATGCGCAGGGCACCGTTCTTTAGCGGCACCGATCCATTGGGCCAGTTTTGAGGCCGGATCACGGCGGCCCTGCTGGGGTCGAGCGGCGACTTGGGGATGCCATCGTCGTCCTGCCGGGTGGGCGCAAAATCCCTCAAGGCTTTGCGGCCCGCCAGCAGACGGTCTACTTTTTTTCGGTCTTCGGGATAGTCGCCTAGCGCAATCCAGGCCGCGTAGAACTCTAGAAAGCTGTCTAGCTGTGCTGCAGCACGCCCATGGTCAACCAGCCCCCGTTGCGCTGCCGGTAGAGCCGCCAGGGCATCTTGCCACAGCGTCAGCAGCCTGGCTTTGGCAGCGGCTTGGGCGGATTGGGCAAGTTGGGCGGGATCGCCCGGAACCTGAGCCAGTATTTTGTTGGCCCCATCAGCGTCGGGGCCGGATGGGAAGATTAATACTCCCCCATTCGCGGCCAGGGACTGCGCTGTGGCCTTGCAGACCTCCTGCAAAATCTGCGACCCCGCATACAGGTCGGCGGTGCGGCGGGCGGCGGCAATGAAGTCCTGCACCGGGCCGATGGAGATGGCGAGGAGGTGTTTCACAGGCGTACCTCCTCGGTAAAGCCACACTTAGCGGCAGCTTTACCTACGGCATCCATCACGTCTTCGGCGTTCAGGGCCAACAGCACACGGTCACGCCTTACCGGCCTTAGTTCAACCTGTTGGCCGCCTATTTTTATAGCTTCAGGTTCAGGTGCCTTTAGCAAAAGAACCATCGGACGAACTGTGTTGTCGGCAAACGCCACCGGTTTGAGTATGACGGGCGAGGCCATTCGACTTCCGGGTTTTGCAGCAGCCTCGAGGGTTCCGGCGAAGGCATCGGAGTTACGGAACCTTTGGTAGACAATTGGCAAGCCCAGGAAAGGCTTTACTAGTTCTATTTCTGAGGCCCGCCCCTCCAGGTTCTGGAGTTTTCGATGGTCTTCCCAGGATCCCCCTTTCATGGGGTTGTAACTCGGGTTCGCGTCGGTAAAGTGCCCCTTGCGAAACCGCGTCCAAAACTTGCCGAGTTCGCGCCAGGCCACTTCGGCCTTGCTTCGATCTCGGGTTGCGTTCTGGGAGGGGCCGAAAAAGGCTCTTGCGCCCGCCAGGGTGGTGTGTGTGACATCTCTTGCAGCTTCTGGGGCCAACCATTGCCCAAGTTGGCCTGGGTTCGATGGGTGCCAGACCGTGCGGTCTGCCCCGTCAACCACCAAAGCCCCCAGCCCGCGTCGGGTACGAGCCCCGATGCCGCCAAACGTCAGCCAAGCGCGTATGGCTGTGCGGACTTCTTCGATTCGGTTTGGCTCGAGCTCTGCTACCGTAACCCTGAGCACGAAGGCGACTTCACTGTAGCCGCTGGCCTCGGGGAGGTTCTCGCCCCTGTTCTCGTTGAACGGATGCAGAAAGAACCGCTCCATCGGCCCGGTCTGAGCGGTTCCCCGATCCGGTACAATCTCGGATGGTCGAATGCTCGAGCCGACACTCCGACTTATAACCTCGAGGGCCACCTTTCCGTACTTCTTATCACTCCCCCAAATCGCCTCCTCCGCCTTGAACAACTCCTGTGGAGTGGCATACTGCCCCCCAACGGTAGCCCGCCACCAGAAGCGCAGATGACCGCGCACACTGGCAGCCCGTACCGGACTCTGCGCGTCCACCTCTCGAGGCGTCGCGCTGCCGCCAAACATGGGGGTGATGGTGCGCAGCGAGATGGTCCAGGTTTCGTTTGGGGGTTCGATCAGAGTCGGCGGCTCTTGTTTTATCACTCTTGACATGGTTATCCTCCAACCCAGTT
>NZ_CALMCQ010000257.1 GCF_937863175.1 uncultured Meiothermus sp.
AATAGCCTCCAGGCCACCCAGGACCCCCACCGTACCGTCGTACATACCTGCATACGGAATCGCATCGAAGTGTGACCCCGTGCCCACCGCGGGTAAGTCGGGCACAGAACCCTCCCAGCGAGCAAAAATGTTACCCAACCCATCTTCTCGCAGGCTCAGGTCAGCTTCCTCACACAGGCTTTTGAGGTAGGCCCGGGCCTCCTGGTCTGGCCGGGTGTAAATGATGCGGGTAATGGCGGGCTTGGGAGTATCGGAAAACCCGGCCAGCTCCTCGAGTTCACGGATAATTCGTTCCTGATCTACCAGCGGTCTAACAATCATGGGTTGCTCCAGAAAAAATGGTAGTAGATGCCTGATGTAGGGTATGACCATGCCAGCTCTACAAAGGGGAGTTCAGTTGCACGAACAGCTTACCGTACATCCCAACCTGGCCCACACAAAAAAACCCCGGTAGAGCCTGCACGGTCAGGATAACATTTCCAGCGAATGGCGGTTCACATCTTTATAAATGAGATACTTACTGGGCATTTTGCCCAGGGCTCCAAACCACTGCGGGCAGTAAGACGCCATCCAGATCACATCTCCAGCCTGTACTGTATACCAGTGGTCGGCCAACCGGTAAACCCCACCCCCCTGAAGGAATAGCAGGCCATGCTCCATCACATGGGTTTCGACCAGGCTCAGATGCGCTCCTGGCTGGTAGCTCATGGTGTTCACCGCCATATCAAACGATGAATGGTCGGGCAGCAACAATCGCACCTGTAGCGCCTGGTCGCCCATCAGTGGGCTGCTGGGAATATCCGGCTCGTGGCCCAGTACCACACTGGGCACCTCCGCCCCCACCAGCGACTGGTAGGGTTTGTCAAAAACCATCATTCGGCCTGTCGATTGTGCATAGAAGCGATGGGGGGTGTTGGCCGGCAAATACCCATAACTATCGGCCTGGAGGGTATGCCTGGCCCCTCCCACCTCGAGCACAACCTCGCCTTCCAGCACATAGGCAAAGCGCTGAATGTCCAGCAGGCTCATCTCTCCCGAACCCCCTGGCTGCATCTCTACCGTGTACATCATGAAACGAGAACCCATTTCAGGCGCAATATGCACGACGCATGCAGTACTGCCCCATCCGGGCAAGGCCGAACGCACAAAAGTATCGGGGGTGAGCAGGGCATGCTCGGGGGTAACACGGGTACGGGTAAAACCGGTGAGGCTCATCGGGCACTCCTGTTGCACGCTCAACGGGTATGGCCCGCTGGGGGGGTCGTTGCGTTGCTCGAGTTATTCTAAGCTGCGCCCTACAGAGTTTGTCAAACTGCACGGTCTCGGGCGCAGTACCCAGCGGTATGCCAGCCACAGACCTGCTCTGGAACCCTTAAACCCGGGTGATGCCTCTCATTGGACGCCGGTTGCTCCTCTAGTCACCAGTCGAACCTCCACTGGCTTTTTAATCTTACCCTCGGCATAGACCCTTTGTCCGCGCACCCAGGTCTGCTGTACCACCCCAACCAGGCTTCGACCGAGATAGGGGCTTTGCCGGTGGCGATACAGCAAGTCGTGGGCGGTCAGGGTCTTGCTTTGGGCCAGATCTACCAGGCAAAAATCGGCATCGAATCCGGTCTTCAGTTGGCCTTTGGCAATTAAACCAAACCGCTTGGCAGGATTGAACGACAGCATCGCGGCGACTTGCTCCAGTGCTAAGCCTCGGCGCTGCCAGCCCTCGGTAAGCAAGACCGGAAGCGTAGATTGTACTCCCGAAATTCCCCCCCATAGAGCAAAGAAATCCGTCCCGCGCTTCAGCTCAGGTGGACTGGGAGAATGATCGGAGCCGATGATGTCTACCACCCCATGCAACACCTGATCCCACAACAGGCTTTGCTGGGAACTGGAGCGGAGGGGTGGAGCGCACTTACCCAAGGCGCCCAGGCGCTCGAGGTCGGCCTCGGTAAAGGCCAGGTAGTGGGGGCAGGTCTCGAGGCTCACATCCACTCCGCTGGCTCTGGCCTCTGCTGCCAGCACTACTCCTGCGCCCGAACTGATATGCACAATATGGAGCTTGCAGCCGGTTTCTTTGGCGAGCAATAGAGCCCGCTGGATCGCCTCCAGCTCGGTAAAAACCGGGCGCGAAGCCAGATACTCGCGCCAGGTGGTTCTACCGCTGGTGCGCATCTGCTGGCTAAGGTGTGCGGTTAATGCGTCCGACTCAGCGTGCACAGCCACCGGCAGCCCCAGTCGGGCTGCAACCCGCATCCCTTCGTACAGGGTAGCATCGTCAGCATGGGGGAATTCCACCAACCCCGAACTGGCCATGAAAGCCTTGAACCCGATCACCCCAGACTCCGCCAGCTCGGGCAGGTGTTCCAGGTTGGCCGGGGTCAGACCGCCCCACAAAGCAAAATCGCTGCAGGAGGCAGCCTGCATGGCGCTCAGTTTCTGTTGAAAGGCTCTGGCATTCAGGGTACAGGGCAGCGAGTTAAGCGGCATGTCGAAAAATACCGTTCCGCCACCCGCCGCAAAAGCCGCGCTTCCGGTCTCGATGCCTTCCCAGTGAGCCTGTCCCGGCTCGTTAAAGTGGACGTGCACATCTATCAGCCCAGGCAGTATGTGCAATCCCTCTGCGGGTATCTCCTGACGGGCAGGCTCGGCAATTTCCGGAGCTATCTGGGCCGTCTGCCCATCCAGAATACCCAGATCGGCCCGCCGCACCCCTTTCGGGGTAACCAGGCTTCCACCGCGCACGATCAGGTCGAGCATAAAACTCCTTTGGTCGAGCGTCAAAGGCGCAGGGGTCGAGAACTCTAAGCGGATCTGGCTAGAGGCGACGGTTCTCGCTTTCGGCCTTCGGCTGGCCGCTTTCGGCCAACCGCTGCAAAAAATCCAGACCCACCCGCAATGCTGCTTCCACATCCTGGGGCCTGACCGATTCGTCAGGGTGGTGCGAAAGACCCTCTGGGCTACGCAGGAAGAGCATGGTGGACGGGCACAACGCTGCCACGATCATCGCATCGTGTCCAGCCCCCGAAACCAGGTGGTGTACCGGGTAACCCTGCGCTTCAACCCCCAGGGTCAATAACTCGTTCAGGTCTTGACTGCAGGGTACCGAGGCCTGTTCGTACTGGGTCAGATAGCCCAGCTCGAGCCCCCGGCGTTGCGCCACTTGCTGCGCACGGGTAATGAGGTTCGCCACCGCCAGGCTGCGCACATCATCGTACTGATGGCGTACATCCAGGCTCATGCGCACTTCCCCTGGAATTACATTGGCGGCCCCTGGCAGGGCCGAAATCATGCCCACCGTCGCCACCAGACCCGGCTCCTCACGGGCTTCGCGCTCCACCAGGGTCATCCACTCCGCAGCCCCAGCCAGGGCATCGCGGCGCAGGTGCATGGGCGAGGTACCCGCATGTCCTGCCTTACCACGAAAAGCCACCTCCAGCCGGGTTCCCCCCACAATAGCCTCCACGATGCCCAGCGGATACCCCAGGGCTTCCAGAACCGGCCCCTGCTCAATATGAAACTCCAGATACCCCTTCACCTGGGCCGGGTTGTAGGCGGCCTGGGCAATCCAGGCCGGGTCAAGCCCAAAGTTTCGAATGGCTTGCTCCACGGTCTGCCCCTGGTCATCTTTCAGCTTCAAAAATTCCACTTCAAACCGTCCCACCACCGCCTTACTACCCATAAAAGGTACCCCGTAGCGCACCCCTTCCTCTTCAGAAAAAGCAATCGCTTCGATGGCAAAAGGCAGTCTACGACCCTCCAATCCCTTCACCAGGGCCAGGGCCAGCATCACCCCCAGCGGGCCATCGTACTGGCCTGCATCGCGCACCGTATCCACGTGTGAGCCCATCAGGAATAGCGGGGCCTCGGGGGTCTGGCCGGCATACTGCCCAGTCACGTTCCCAACCGCATCTATGCGCACCTCCATGCCCAGTTCTCCCATCCAGCTCGCCAGGGCCGTGTGAACCTCGCGCATGGGGGGCGACAGGAAGGTGCGGGTAAGGCGGCCTGACTCCTCCGAGAGGCGGCCCAGCAGTCGGCAGCGCTCAATGGCTTCCTGGGCCAGTTGGTGGATGTGGCTATCGGATAGTTTCATGTCAAGGGTCAGGGGTCAAGTGCCAGGGGTCGAACTTCCAAGCTTATGTGCGTTACCCGGCAGGGTCAGGGTGAGATTCGCGGGGGTCGTTATGCATCGTTGTGGGAGCTGACCTGGGGTTTCTCGGTTTTCGGCTCTCGAGCTTTTACCCAACTCAGCTCCCCCGGTAGGTACTATAGCCAAAGGGCGAGAGCAACAACGGTACATGGTAATGGCCCTTAGCATCGGCGATGCCAAAACGGATCAGCACCTCGTCCAGAAATGGGGGATCCGGGAGAGCCACCCCCAGGGCTTTGAAGTAAGCCGCAACATGAAAGACCAGTTCGTAGTTGCCGGTTTGCAGGGTTTCACCGGAAAGCAAGGGCTGATCGGTGCGCCCGTCACCATTGGTGCTGGTCGCGGTAATGAAGCTGCGTTCGCCAGAAGGGCCAATGCGGTAGAGCTCGAGGTCGAGCCCCACTGCCGGTCTACCATGCGCGGTGTCGAGGACGTGGGTCGAGAGTCTGGCCATGACTCAATCCTAAGGCCCCCTGGCCCCCTGGGCCACCCAGGCCCCCAGCTTGGCCCGCTGTTCATCGGTCATGACCGGAATCCCCGGTGCGGGTAAGGGCATGTACTGGGTATCCACCGAAACCTGTTTGATCCTCTGCGCGTACCCCACAATCTGCGCGGCCGTCTCCAGCATCACCCCTCCGGGAGCCGACGCAAAACCAGGCTGGGTGGGGCGGGCTGCGTGACACATCTGGCAGTGCTGCACAATGATGTCTTGTACCTCAGCAAAGGCTACTGGGGGAAGATTCTGGGCTGCTGTGATGGGGCGGGGTGCGGTCAGGTAAAAGGCCCCCAGCAGCAGGGCCGCCGCCAGCACCAGCAGGTAGGGCATGGCTCCACCTTCCACCAGGGTTTTATGGTGCTCTTTCTCGGTGACGTTGATAAAGTGCCGCACCGCCACCCCGGCCACGAAGAGCAGGATCAGAATCAGCCAGTTGGCCCCACCGCTATAGGTCATGGGGAAGTGGTGGGCAATCATGGTAAAGAGCACCGGCAGGGTCAGGTAGTTGTTGTGGCGCGAGCGAAACTGTACCCAGGCCACAAAACTGGGGTCGAGGGTTTCGCCGTTTTGCACCGCTCTGACCAGTTTCTTCTGCGAGGGGATGATTACAAAAAAGACATTGGCAGCCATGATGGTACCCAGCATGGCCCCGATGTGCATAAAGGTGCCCCGCCCACTGAAGATCTGCCCAAGCAGGTAAGCCGCAAAAGCCACCAGCACACCCCCCACCATCAAGAACAAGGCCGGACGGTAGAGAAGCTGGGTTCTGGAAAGCCCAACATAAACCAGCCAGGCCAGAACCAGACTCCCCACCGCAGTGGCGATCGCGGCCCAGTCCGGCAGGGTGCTGCCGGGGGCCAGCAGAATGGCCCCTGGATCAGCGTAGTAGACAATCACCAGCAGCAAAAAGCCCGTGACCCAGGTCAGATAGGCATCCCACTTGAACCAGTGGAGGTATCTGGGCAGTTGCTGGGGGGCTGTCTTGTACTTTTCCAGGTAGTAGATGCCACCCCCATGAATCGTCCAGATGCTGCCAGAGAGCTCGGCCCGCACGCCCTGACGCTCGAGGGCATTTTCCAGAAAGATGAAGTAAAAACTGGCCCCGATCCAGGCAATACCGTAGATGATGTGCAACCAGCGCACCATCAAATTGAGCCACTCCCTGGCGTGGGCCTGCCAGCCGTTGGCCAGGGTCAGCGCCAGACCGACCGCTACAATTGCCAGAATTGCGATTATCCAGGGCCATTTGATCGCCCGCAAGCGGTCGTGATCTAAAATACTCATAAGGCCAACCCCGGGGAGAAGTCTATTCCTCGGCTACCAGGTCGGCAAGCCGAAAGCGGGCAATCTGGTAGATTTCTGCCAGAGCCGCTTGCAACTCCACCTCAGGGCTGTGGTGAAGCCGCATTTCCATCGAAATAAAAATATCGTGCCTGCTTTTGCCCCTGACCGCCAGAATAAAGGGAAATCCAAACTTTTGGGTGTACTGCTGGT
>NZ_CALMCQ010000258.1 GCF_937863175.1 uncultured Meiothermus sp.
TATTACCGCAAAGCGCTCCAGAAGCCCTAAGCGTGCCAGGTGGCTTTCCACCCAGTCCCGCCTCGAGCTGCTGGCCACGGCCAGCTTCAGGCCCATCGCCTCGGCGGCATCCAGGTAGTCCAGCACACCTGGCAGGGGCTCCAGGGCCCGGTTGAGTTCTTGCTTGCGCTTCCAGACCCAGTTTTCCAGACTGGATTTGTCCAGCGCCTCGCCAAGCTGCTTTTCCAGGTGGCCGGCTGGGTCGAAGGGAGTCGAGTTGTTGCCGACAAAAGGAAGCCAGTATTCCAGCGTGAGTTCGACCTCGAACCGCTGGTAGACTTCCTGCCAGGCCTGAAACTCGCTGCTTTCGGTGTCAAGAATGGTGCCGTCAAAGTCGAAAATGAGGGCTTGCATCCTGGTGAATTGTACTTCCCGAAGGGAGGTCGTTACTTCGCCGAGCGAGGCCCGGAGGCCGGGTGAATCCTAGCCGACCTCGAGCCTTTGCAGCTCGCTTTGAGCGCGCCGGGACATCCGGCCCAGGGCTTCCTCGGCGTTGAGCAGTGGGCTGCCGTGCCCCAGCGCCAGAATTTTGGGCTGAATGGTAGCAACCCGCAGAATGCTGCGCCAGGCTTTGGCGGGGTCGGGGGTGAAGGCTGCCATCGGGAAACTCAAGCCCACCAGGTTCATCATGACATCCCCCCCGATCAACCAGCCCTCGAGTTTGTTGTAGAAACCGGTATGCCCAGCCGAATGCCCCGGCAGATGCACCACCCGCAAGTCGGGCACGAGGTGCGAGAGCGGCTCGTCGTCCTCCAGCTCGCGCTGCACCATTCCGGTAGCCTGGGTTTCGCGGTTGAGCCGTGCCAGGCTACGCGTCCAGCGATCCACCCAGCGAAGGCTCTGCGGGTCGGGCAACCAAACCGGTCTCTGTCCACGCAGGATCGGGGCTTCCAGACGGTGTGCCCAGACCTGCGCACCCGAAAGCCGGGCTATCTCGGGGAAATTGCCCACGTGGTCGGGGTGGGCGTGGGTGATGAAGATGTGGGTAAGGTCGCGCCAGGCCAGCCTGGCCCGTTTCAAGCCGTGCTCAACTTTGGGCAGCGAGTGCTGAAGGCCTGCGTCCACCAGCACCACTGCGTTTTTACTACGGATCAGATAGGCGTTGGCGATGCCCAGGTTAAGTTGATAGAGGCTGGGGGCGATCTGTCTCACACCGACTCCTTTTGCAGCCGCTCGCGCATGGTCTCCAGTCTGCCACGGATGGGCACTACCTTGCTCACCCTGGCCAGGCCGATCCGTGGCATGTTGCCATAAACCGATTCCTGCCGCTCAACCACATAGGTCTCGTGCCAGATCCCTACCGCCCCACCCTTGAAGGCCTTCCGAAAGAAGTCGCGCCAGGCCTGAGGGTGCAGCTCGGGGTCGGTGCGGGCAAAGCGTTCTAGATCCTCGCTGCTGCGCCAGTACTGCACCATCAGCAGGCCGCGAAAGTCCATGCTCAACCACTGGCCTCCTAAACCCAGAAAGCCGCTCTCGGGGTGGTTGTACAAGTAGGAGATCATCGGGTTCATGGCCCGCACCACCGGCAGCCACTCCCGCCAGCGCAGCCAGTTGTTAACCCGCACCCCAATCAAAAACACCACCAGCGGCCCCTCGTGCTGTGCGGTGAAACGTCCGTGCAGAATCATGGCGCCTCCCTGTTGCCCAAAACTCAGTGTTGGCTTTCCCGAGGTTTTTCGGTCACCGTGACCGATGAAGTGATGGGGGTTTCGAAAATCTGAGGGCGTTGCAGCCCATCCATTTCTTCTTCGATCCGATACCCTCGAGCGTCGGAAGTCTTGAGCCAGACCCCCAGCCCGTGAACCACTAGCCCCAGACTCCAGCCCCAGAAGGGGAGTCCCGACCAGAACACCCAGGGCATGGTGAAGGGATTGATGCCGGGCTGCATCAGGTTGACGAAGACGAACACGGTGGCGTGGAGGTAAAAGCCCAACCTGGCTTTGGTGCGTTTCTCGGCGATTCTTCTGAGGTTGTGGGTCATACGGCCTTCCTGCTCCAAAGGGCCGTGGGGTGGCCCTGCGCTGCTTCTCGCCGGCCCAGCTGGCGGGTTTGGTTCATCCACTTCTGGATAACCACAGGTGTGGCCCTTCGGACCAGGTTGAACTCGGTGATGCGAACGGGCTTGATGCCACAGAAGTGCAGGGTGGGGTAGAGCATGGCAGTATGCACCGCGTTGCGATACACCCAGCGGTTGTACCAACCTGGGGCGTCCATGGTGACCAGCAAGCGGGCCGTCTTGCCTTTAAGCAATGGGTCTTGCCAGGGCGAATCCTTACGATACTTGAAGGCGAACCCAGGTAAGAAAACCCGCTCAATGAAGCCTTTCAAGAGGGCAGGAACCCCACCCCACCACTGGGGGTAGGCGAAGACCAGATGGTCGGCCCAATGGAGGTCAGCCTGAGCCTTTTGCAGGTCGGGCTCGAGTGTGCCTTGCACTTTGTTGTCATAGGCGGTGCGGGTGGGGTAAGTAAGGGCAAACTCGAGCTGGCATAACTCGACGATCCGAACCTCGGCGGTTTGGCTCGCGCCTCCGGCGTAGGCTCTGCCCAGGGCATGGCTCAGGCTGTCGCTACGCGGATGACCCAGAATAACCAGAATCTTTTTCATTTTTCCTCCA
>NZ_CALMCQ010000259.1 GCF_937863175.1 uncultured Meiothermus sp.
TGATGTTCAACTGGTACGAGACCGGAAACCACCTGTTCTTGATGGCCCAGTGGATGCTGGCCCTGACCTTGGCGCTCTTTGCCAAAGACCGGGACAAGGCCATCACCCTCTCCTCGAGGTTCCTCATCGGTACGGTGTTCGCCCTGGCCTCGCTGTGGAAGTGGATCAGCCCCGACTTCGCCAGCGGGTCGTTCTTCAACTTCTTCTTCCTGCACGACTTCCGCATGGGGCCGGTCGCGCCGCTGTTCAGCTCCCTTCAGCTCGAAGACATCCGCCACAACGCCCAGGCCGTCATGGCCCTGAGCAAGCAGCCCACCGAGGTCTTGCTGTACCTCAAGAGCGACCCAGTAATCCCAATTGTCAGCCGCTACCTGGCCCTGGGGGCGGGGATTCTCGAGACGCTGGTTGCCGTGCTGTTCCTGCTGCCCTCGAGGCAACTATCCGGTTGGCGAGACGCGAGCCTGATGGTCTTCGTGTGCGGCACCTACCTGATCGCCCCGGTGTCGGTGTTTGGGGTCTTGCTATCTGCAATGGGTTTTGCCCAGGCGCAGCACGGGTTGACCCGGTTGGGCTACTTGGTGCTGTTTTTCGTGGTGCAGGTGATGGGCTGGCGGCTGTGGCTGGTAAGCGTTAACTGAAACCCTCGCAGGCCGTGAACCTGGCGTAAATCGTTTTGATCTGTCACCCACTTGTCACCGGCTTAACCGTAGGTAGTTGAGCCGATGAAAGCCTCGAGAACTGCCTCAGAGACAACTCTTGCTAGGGTTGGAGTCTTTGTCCTCGCAGGGTGATGGCGATCCAAGCCATCACCTCATTGGCCTGCCGGGTGTCACCTCGGTGTCGCTGGGGCAGGGGAGAAGTTTGGATAATCTGCTGCTGTGCTTAGGAGAACGACCATGTGGATTGACAACGGCGAGATTTTGTTCAACTTGGATACCGGCTGCTCGGTGACGATTGACGTGCTGCGGGTCGGCCCGGCGGAGGATTTCAGCCTGACCTGGAAGGATAAGTCGGGGGAGTCGGAGTTCGTGATCGCGGTGACCGACACGGCGGCGGAGGCCGAGCGGTTGCTGCGCCTGCTGGCTGCTCGACTTCAGGCTTGGGGGTTGGAGGCTGTGGAGGGGCAGACGGATGGCGGGGCGCTGCTGAGGGATGCCTGAGTTTTGGCAAGAGGCCAGAGTCAGCTCTTGTTCTTCCGGCGGCGCTGCGGCTCGAGCGGCTCCAATGCAGCAGCCTCCACCAGCCCCTCGAACTTCCGCTCCAGGCCGCCCAGGTTCTTGGGCTTGCCGTGGTAGATCACGAGCTTGGCGGAGTCGGCCTCGAGCAGCCCCCTGGTGCTCTCGACGGTGCGGGCCAGGCTGACCGTCGAGGGGGAGGGGTACTTGAGGTGCAAGTAGAGAGTAGCCTTCTTGCTCCAGACCTTGGCGGTGAAGGGCTTGACCCGCTCGGCCTGGGCGGCCTTGCCCAGCTTCTGGGCCTGCTGCACGGCGGCGCGGTAGAGCAGGGAGCGGGATATTTGCAGCATCTCGCCGCTCGACCACTGGAGGTTGGCCCCGGCCACCAGCCTTCCCGAGCGGGTCAGCGAGATCACCTCCCCCATCAGGGTCTCCTCGGTCTCCGCCAGTTCCATCTTGAGCAGGGTCGGCAGGTGATCGGCGTGCAAGGCCGCGAAGTCGCTCAGGAAGAGGGTGTCCCACTCGCCCAGCAGGTGGATAGGGGGCAGCAGCTCGTCGGGGATGAACTTGAGCAGCTTATTCCGCCGCTGGGCGATGCTGTCGTTAAAGCTCAGGGGCTGCTCGCGCATACGGGGTCTCGGCATGGCATTGTTTATACCATGTTTGTACACGTAAAACAATGTGCTATTGCGTGAAAATTCTGTCCTATATTGTATATTACAAATATACATATTATTATCGTTATCGTGAAAAACATACTCTATCTGGTTGCTTTTTTGGAGGGGTTTTCGACCCTGGCGGTGGAGCTACTGGCGATCCGCATCCTGATCCCGGTGGTGGGCTCGAGCGTCGTCCTGACCGGGGTGGTGCTCTCGGTGATCCTGCTGGCCCTTAGCCTGGGCTACGAGCAGGGCGGGCGGCTGGCGCAGTCGGGGCGGCGGCGCGAGGCCCTGGTTTTCAACCTGACCCTGAGCGGAACCCTCTACGCCTGGGGGCTGTTCCTGCTGCCGCGTCTGGGCGACGGGCTGGTGGACGGGCTGGGGCTCTCCTGGGGGCTGCTGCTGGCCGCAGTGCTGGCACTGGGGCTGCCGGTCTTTCTGGCCTCCTGCACCATCCCGGTCTTGGTTCAGATGCTGGCCGAGGCCGAGGACGGCACGGGTCAGTCGGGGCGCTGGACGGGTCGGCTGTTGCTGGTGAGCACCCTGGGCAGCGTGGCGGGCGGGCTGCTGCCGCCGATGCTGCTGTTCGGCTGGGCGGGGGTGGGGTGGACGGCGGTGGGGGTGGTGTTGACCCTGTGGCTGTGCGCCGCCCTGCTGTCGTTTGGGAGGGGCTCGGGCGGGAGACCGGCGACGGTCTTGCTGCTGGCAGGCCTGCCAGCGCTGCTGTTTTTGTCTATCCCCAGTTCTGACCTCTTCCACCGCGACAGTGCCTACCAGCAGCTAAGGGTGGCCCGAGTGGGCGGGGAGCGCATCCTCTTCACCAACGGTCAAGCCGCCAGCGGGCTGACCTGGCCCGCCAAGCAGCCCAGCTTCAGCTACGTGCGGGAGGCCCTCGAGGTGCTGTCTGAGCGCCCGCTGGGCAACGCCCTGTTTCTGGGGGCGGCGGGGATGGTGCTGCCTGAAAGGCTCGAACGAGACCGGGGCGTGGATGCGCTGAGTGTTGACCTCGACCCGGCGGTGCGAGAGGCGGCGCTGGCCCTGTGGGGCGAGCCCTTGCGGGGCCGCTTCCTCGCCGCCAGCGCCAGGGCGGTGGTGCGGAAATGCGAACCCCGGCAGTACGACCTGGTATTCCTCGACACCTTCAGCGGCAACGCCCCGCCGCCCGAGACCCTGACCCTGGAGTACCTGCGTCAGGCCCAACGCTGCGGACGGCTGGTGATCGCCAACGCCATCTTCGACAAGGGGATGAAGAGCGCCTTCTCGAGTTCAGTTCTGAGCACCGCTAGGGCGGCTTGGGGAGCAGTCTATTACCGCCAGGCCGCCACCATGCCCGGCAGCTTGGCCGACAACTACCTGCTCAGCGACCAGCCTCTGCCCGGCTTTGCCTCCTACCCTGGAAAAGGGGTGATTTACCGCGACGGACGGCACACCATCGAGCGCGACTGGCTGGCCGTGGCTAGTATTAAGACGAAATAAAATAATGTATACTTGTAATATATAAAAACACCATGTAATATCTAGCCATGAAAAGTTTTCCCAACTTCTTCATGGCGGGTCTGCTCGCCCTCATCGTCGGCTGTGGTGCAAGCACTACTCAAACCCCAGAGCCCTCTACCCTCGGCACCCTGCCCGAACTGGAGCCCCAGGCCATCGTGCTTAACCTGAACACCCTGCCCCAAGGGGTGGCCGCAGGAAACAGCGACCGTGCCGCCAGCCCGTCGGGGGTACACCCTCAGGCAGTGAGTCCCTCGGCCCTGCCCTTGGCCCAAGACGGTTATGTGGCGGCGGTGGGCATCAACGCGGCCAACCAGAGCGACGGCACGGTGCTGGCCGAACTGGCCACCGCCACCAGCGGCGCTCTGATCCGCTTCACCACCGACGGCTCCGAACCCACCTGGAGCAGCCCTTGGTACAGCGCCCCGCTGCGCCTGTCGCGCAGCACCACCCTCAAGGCGTTCGCGTTGCGCCAAGGGCTGGGCAACTCCCCGGTGCGAACCTTCACCTTCGAGGCGGCACTCCCCACCCCGGTTGTCCCTGCCCCTACTCCCACCCCTACTCCCACCCCTACACCCACCCCTACACCAACCCCGATTCAGCCCACCCCTACACAGGAGTCCCTCGACCCCCTCCCC
>NZ_CALMCQ010000260.1 GCF_937863175.1 uncultured Meiothermus sp.
GAGGTGACTAAGATTGAACCATTGGTGGTCTCAAAATAGGGGCGCACTACAATCTGACAACCTTCAAGAAGATTGTCCAGGATGGTGTATTCAGACTTCTGCTCCATACCGCCCCGCATCTTAGAGTAAGCAAACAAAGCAGGCTAAATGCTGCTCAAACCGCCCTTGCGGCACATTACTCCTGCAAGGAGGACCGACCACAGCGCCTGAATCCGAAATGCCCAGAAGATAGTTCATGCAATTCCTCCCCCTCTAAACTAGGTTAGTAAAACTGTTGCAGCCATCTCACCATGGACTGCACAACTTAGACCGCTCATTGTACCTAAATTGTAGGTAACGGTGAGTTCCACAGCAAAGGGTATGCCAAACAACCAGCGGTTGCCGAAAATTACAGCATGTCCCTCGCTTTTCCACCATGAAGAAGGGTTTTCCTTCGACATTAAGTTCTAGGGGGTAGTGTCTCAACCATAATGACAAAGAATGGGCACCGGGAAACTGGATGCGCTCGGCAAACCTGCGCCTCGAGGTGAAGGCGCGTGCAGGGCGCTCTGAAGCACTGCGCTTCACCCGAGTTCTGGCCTCACGAACCGCTCGCTTCCCGGTGCAACGACTCGAGGACAGATGCACGAGTTAGCGGGGGCTACCTCGAGGCCACCCTTACCAGACTCATCTGGTTGAGTGCTTGTTCTAAGTCGGCAATCAGATCTTCGGGGTCTTCGATGCCCACCGACAGCCGCACCAGGGTATCGGTCACGCCGTGAAGCTCGCGGATTTCGGATGGCAGCAGCTGGTGGGTGGTAGAGGCCGGGTGGGTGGCCAGTGATTCTACATCACCCAGGCTGACCGCCTGCGTGAAAAGCTTCAGTCCATCGAGAAATACTGCGGCGGCCTGTTTCGATTCCAGCTCAACAGAGACCAGCCCACCAAAGCCCTGCATCTGCCGCCTGGCTACCTCGTGGCCAGGGTGGGAGGGCAGACCGGGGTAGTGTACGCGCTGAACGGCGGGGTGCCTGGCCAGATACTCCGCCACCTTTGCCGCGCCCGCGCAGTGGGCCTCCATGCGTAAGGGCAGCGTCTTGAGGCCCCGCAGCATCAGATAGCCCTCAAATGCGCCCAGGGTTCCGCCGATATGCCGCAGTCCCTCGGCTCGCACAGCATCCATCAGCTCCTTAGGCCCTGCCAGAACCCCCGCCAGACAGTCGCCATGCCCACCAATGTATTTGGTAGCGGAGTGCAGCACCACATCAATGCCGTGCTCCAGAGGGCGGGTCAGATAGGGAGTGGCGAAGGTGTTGTCCACCACGGTTAAGACACCTCGAGCCCGCGCAATTTTGGCCACCGCCGCCAGGTCGTAGATGCGCAAGGTGGGGTTGGTGGGGGTCTCAAAATAGATCAGTTTGGTGGCCGGAGAAAGTATGCTGGGCAGGTTCTCCACGCTCCCGGCATCGGTCACACGTACGCCAAACCTGGTCAGGGTTTCCAGAAAATATCCCTCGGTTCCGCCGTAGAGCGGGGCCAGGTACACAATCTCGTCGCCGGGGGCCAGCAGGGTGTTGCAGAGGGCGCTGATGGCGGCCATCCCGCTGGCAAAAGCCACCGCTTCCTGGGCCCCTTCCAGGCTGACCAGCTTTTCCTCAAAGGCCCGCACGGTGGGGTTGCCAATGCGCCCGTAGATGTAGCCAGGCTCCTCACCGGCAAACAGCCGCTCCCCTCTGGCAAAGGAACCATAAGCAAAAGTGGAGGTGCTATAGATCGGCACCACATGGGCTCCGGTCTGGGCGTCGGGGTGGTGTCCAGCATGCACTGCGCGGGTTCTAAGTTTCATACGCTACCTCTGGGGCCAGATTGTTGCTTGATTTCAAGATAACACCCCAGCCCTGGCAGGCGTGTGCAATAACGCCCGCCCAAATTTCTAATGAAGCAATCTGAGGTCATAAACTGATAAAATAGTGCAATCCTATGGCATCTGTCGAGCTGGACAAGAAAGACCGTAAAATTCTGAACATCCTGCAGGGCCGGGCGAATATCCCCAACAACGAGCTGGCCGAGCTGGTCAACCTCTCCCCTTCTACCTGCCTGCGGCGGGTCAAGCGGATGGAAGAACTGGGGGTCATTCGCGGCTATGTGGCGCTGCTGGACAGGGACAGGATTGGCCGCAGTCTGTGCGTGTTTGTGCGGGTCAAGCTCGACCACAAGAGCCGCGCCGATGTGGAGCGCTTCGAGCAGGAAGTCCTCAAATACCCCGAGGTGACCGAGTGCCATGTGGTGATGGGTGAGGACGATTTCCTGCTCAAAATTATGGTGGCCGACCTGAACGACTTTCAGAAATTTTTGCTGGATCACCTTACGGCCATACCGGGTTTGAGCACGGTCATCTCTTCGGCAGTTTTGCGGCAGGTTAAGAGTACTACCGAGTTGCCGGTTTAACCAATCGCCTGGTCGCTGGTTTGTTTGGGAGAAAAGGGACAAACGTTATGGCCAGGAAGCCTAAGCTAGGAATTATGAAAGAAGCGGCGCAGCAGTGGTGCTACTCGTTGGCTGAGCTGGCCAGTATGGCGGCTTCCAGCACAGACGGGACGGTGCTTATACGCAGAGGCCTCGAGGTCTTGATGGAGAATCTGACAGCACGCTGTGGCGAGGCCTATAGTGTGCGACAGGGGCGGCTCGAGCTGGAGATTTTGCAGAACTGCCATATCGGGTGTGCTCACGACAGGAAGTCCATAGAGCTAGCGCAGCTGGCGCAGGACACCCAGCAACTGATTTGGAACCAGCGCCTGGTAGCCGTTCCGTTGCTGGCTGCTGGGCAGCTACGCGGAATCTACGTGCTAAGCATGCCTCTGGAGGCTGCCCCTTCGGAGGAAGCTTTTTTGAACCTTGGCGCCTCTCTGGTTGCCATGGGTCTCAAACATGCCAGCGAGGTAGACCGGCTCTCCCGTCGGGAGGCCCAGCGCAGCACCCTGATGCACCAGCTGCTCTTTGCTCAGGAGGAGGAGCGTCGCCGGGTAGGGCGGGAACTCCACGATGAGGTAGGGAGTCATCTTACCGGGGCCTTGCTGGCACTACAGATTGCCGAGAAGCGCCCCGAGTATCTAAGCGAGGCCCGCAAAGCGGTGGTGCAGGCGCTGGAGGAAGTGCGGCGTCTGTCGAGAGATCTACGTCCGGCAGTGCTCGACGACCTGGGGCTGGCCAAGGCCCTGGAACGTTACTTGCAGGAGTACCGGCTCCGCACCGGCATCAAGGTTCAGGCCGAGATCGAGTGCCCCAACCTGCGGGAAAGCCAGCAGATTGCGCTTTTCCGGGTGATTCAGGAAGCCCTGACCAATGTAGCCCGTCATGCCCAGGCCCGCAAGGTCTATGTAGGCCTCACAGCCTGGGACAGGCGTGTGCGAGGCCAGGTGGCCGACGACGGGCTGGGTTTTGACCCCCTGAAGGTTCCGGCTTCCGTCGGGATGGTGGGGATGCGCGAACGGATCGAGCAACTGGGCGGCAGTCTGAATGTGGAAAGCACCTCCGGCAAAGGCACCCGCATCAGTTTTGTGGTGCCGGTATGAAAGTGGTGCTAATTGAAGACCATGCCCTGATCCGCACGGGCCTGCGTCTGGTGCTCGAGTCCGCCGACCACCTGGTTGAAGCCGAATTTGATCGAGCCGAGGATGCGCTGGCAAGGCTGTCCGATATCCCTACCAGCGACCTGCCCGATCTGGTGGTGCTCGATCTCAACCTGGCAGGCATGCCCGGGATACAAGCCTTGCCCAAACTGCGGGACTTTGCCAGGGTGCTGGTGCTTTCCATGCATGAAGAAACCGAGTACATCGCAGAGGCTTTTGCAAGGGGAGCCAGCGGCTACCTGCCCAAACGCGCCGTGGATCGAGACTTGCTGGATGCGGTAGCGGCGATTGCCAGGGGAGAGCGCTACCTGCACCCCTTGTTGGCCCCACGTCTGGCTGAACACGTAAGCCAGCCTACCCCAGAGATGCTTTCGCAACGGGAGCGAGCGGTCGTAGCGCTGCTGGCCCAGGGCTACAACCTCAGCCAAGCCGCCGAAAAGCTGTCCATCTCGGTCAAGACTGCTGCAACCTATAAGAGCCGCGCACTGGACAAGCTGGGCCTGGACTCGCAGCCCGAGCTGGTGCAGTGGGCCAGGAACCACGGGTTGGTGTAGGAATTCTTCTGACGTTGCTGTCAGACCTTCCCTGACCTTGGGAACCAGGGGTTGACTTAGCTTAGAGACAGGAGGAAGTGACATGAAACACAAGATGCTCCTGGTTCTGCTGCTTGCCCTGGTTCCCGTTCTGGCTCAGTCCGCCAACTTCTCCGCCCTCACCGTTCGCGAAGTCGGCACCTTCATCTCCACGCTGCCCGCTGACTGGCACGGTGTAGCACCCGCCGCAGCCAAAGCCCAGATTGACGCCATCCAGCCCTTCATCCTCGACATCCGCGAAGTTGCCGAGTTCCGCGAAGGCCACATTGCCGGGGCTGTCAACATCCCCCTGCGCACCCTTCCCGCCAACATCGCCAAGGTGCCCAGGGACAGACCCATCATCGTCTACTGCCGCATCGGACACCGTGGCGCACTGGCACTCCCCTTCCTGCGCGGCCAGGGCTACAACGCCCGCAGCCTGATGGGCGGCCTGAACGCCTGGACTGCCGCCAATCTGCCGGTTGTGAGACCGTAATCTGGCCTCTACGCAATCCCCCTGATACGACCCCCTTCCAAGGGGGTTGTTTTTGCCGCGATACTTCCCTGGTCGGGCGTAGGAATTCTTCTGACTGCCCTGTCAGACCCTGCCTGACCAACGGTTCCGGCAAAAGCCCTATTTTGGGGGCAGGAGGTACCGTATGCAACTACTTGGCTGGGTTACCGCGGCCACTTTTGCACCGCCCAGGGCTGCCCTCGAGCAGGATCTGACCTCGGGCTCGTTGCAGGCTGCCATTGCAGA